>JASFIK010000061.1:0-7809 GCA_050122705.1 Candidatus Omnitrophota bacterium
AATCTTTGTTTTTCTCTACAGTTTTATATTTCTAACCGGCCAGGCCCCAATGGTATCCCTGCTTTATTCTCTTGGGTATTCTGCTATTTCTAACGGAGTAAACACCTAGATATGCGGTCGGACGATCTTGCCTTTATCAATGACTATAATCGAATCAGAGATTTCCTTGAGGAGATGAAGATTATGAGTGATAAAAATATAGGTAAGGTTGAATTTGCTTTTCAGGTGTTTGAGCAAATCAAGAATCTCTACTTGTCTGGTTAAATCCAGGCTGGAAATCGGCTCATCAAGAATCAAAAATTTAGGCTCTAATAATAAAGCGCGTGCCAGGCATATCCGCTGCCTTTGCCCGCCGCTAAATTCTATTGGGAAGCGGCTTAAAACATCCCTATTTAAACCCACGCTTTCCAGGCTCTTTAATACCAACTGTATTGAATTCCCTTTATTGCTCATGCGATGAATCATCAACGGCTCCTGCAGAATATCACCAATGTGCATCTTGGGGTTAAGGCTTTGATAAGGGTTTTGAAAGATAATCTGGACATCCTTGCGAAAATTGGTTATTTCTTGAGTATTATAGATAATCTCACCACTAGTAGGAGGAATTAATTTTAAGAGCAGCTTGGCTAATGTGGTTTTGCCAGAGCCAGACCTTCCTACAATCCCCAGGGTAGTTGATTTGTTGACCTTAAAATTTATACCATCAATTGCCTTAACCCAACCGCGGGTCTGGCGAAAAATCCCCCGCTCAACGGGAAAATATTTTTTTAAATTTTTTACTTCTAACATCAGGGACATCTCTTGCGGTGCCTTTTAACCTAATCTGGTATAAGCCCTTACCAAGGCCTGGGTATGCTCATGCTTAGGGTTAGTAAAGACTTTGTCCAAGTTTCCCTGCTCTACAACCTTGCCTTCATACATTACATAAACCCGATTGGCCAACCGCTTGATTAATCCCAGATTATGGGTAATAAACAAACAAGAAAAGCCAATCGCTTTTTGCAAATTAACAATCAAATCAAGAATCTCATTTTCGGTATCCACATCCAGATTTGTGGTTGGCTCATCAGCAATCAACAATTTTGGCTTTGAGGCCAATGCCTGGGCAATCATAATCCTCTGATTCATTCCTCCGGAGAGCTGATGCGGATAATCACAAAAGACCTCAGAGGGGTTTGCCAGGGAAACCTGTTTTAATAACTCGATTGCCCTTTCTCTGGCTTTAAGTTTATCCCTCTCCTGATGCGCAACTACTGCCTCAGCAATCTGAGAACCTACACTTAAGATAGGGTTAAGAAACATGGTTGGCTCCTGAAAGATATAAGCAATCTTTGCTCCCCGAATAATCCTTAATTGCCTCTCCTTCATGTTTAATAAGTCAACGCCTTCAAATTTTGCCTCTCCGCTGATTATCCGTGCATTGGGTGATAATATCCGGGTAATTGCCAAAGTAGTAACTGTTTTCCCTGAGCCGGATTCTCCCACTAAGCCAACAATCTCATTCTCTTTTATCTCTAAGTTTACCCCTTTTACTGCCGGGATAATCTGTTTATCTTGAGAAAATTCTACTTTAAGGTTTTTTAAAGTTAATAAATTACTCATATTCTAAGTGTAGCGGTGTCCTAAATTCTAAATTTGCGTCTTAGGCCTTCGCCAATCAAATTAAACCCTAAGATTGTAATTAGAATAAACAAGCCAGGATATACAGTTAGCCACCAGGCAATGCCTAGGGTAGATTTTGCTTCAATAAGTATATTGCCCCAGCTGGGTATAGGCGGCTGAACCCCCAAGCCGAGGAAGCTTAGAGCGGATTCAATCAGGATAGCAGTAGCAATACGCAAAATCGTGCTCACTAAAACTGGGGCAATTGCATTAGGTATAAGATGGCGTAGGATTATCCGCAGATTAGATGCGCCGATTGCCCGTGCTGCCTGAATAAACTCCCTCTCTTTAAGACTGAGTATCTCCGCACGAATCAAGCGAGCTGTTCCCATCCAGCTAGTCAGACCAATAATAACCATAATATTCAATATCGATGGGCCGACTATTGCTACTACTGCCAGAATAAGAAAGAATGTAGGAAAACAGAGCATGATATCCACAAAGCGCATAATCAGGGAATCCACCCACCCGCCGTAAAACCCGGAAATTGAACCCAGGATAATTCCGATAAGCGTAGCAATTCCTACGGCAATAAGGCCGATACTTAAGGAGATGCGCGCCCCAAAAACAATCCGACTAAATAAATCCCTTCCTAGACTATCAGTCCCCATAAGATGCTTAGCAGACGGAGCAACTAACAGGCTATCGCGATCAATCTCAGCCGGGTCATAAGGGCTAATTAGCGGTGCAAAGACTGCCACTAAACTAAAAACTGCAATAATCGAAATTCCGATAATTAAGGCTATCTTCATCTTGAGTAATTACTTCTTATACCTGATTCTTGGGTCAACATAGGCATAAGCAATATCTGCTGCCAAGTTGCCAAGCATGGTCAAAACCGCTCCCAAAACCACTGATGCCATAATCAAATCATAATCTCGCATCATTACTGCTTTATAAAACAACTCACCCAGCCCAGGCAAAGCAAATATAGACTCAAAAATCACGCTCCCTCCCAAGAGGCCAGGAATAGATAAGCCCAAAATAGTAATCAAAGGTAAGATGGCATTAGGAAAGGCATGATGATAGAGGATTGTTCTTGGCAAAAGCCCTTTTGCCTTTGCAGTTATAATATACGGCTGAGCTAAGGCGGCTAACATATTCTGGCGGACATAGCGAGAAAACCCTGCCAATCCACCGATACTGGAGACGCACACTGGAAGAATCAAGTGATGGGCTAAATCCAATATTTTTTTTGGCCAGGTAAAATACTCAAAATCCAGAGACTTAATCCCGGAAATAGGAAACCAGCCTAATCTTAATGAAAAAAACTGCATCAACAATAACGCTACCCAAAAACTGGGTAAGGCAAAACCGATAAATACACCAACTGTGGTAGTTTTGTCAAATAAAGAACCGGGGTTACTGGCTGCCTTTATCCCCAAGGGAATGGAAATAATCAAGATTAAAACCAATGCCAGCAGATTAATGGTTAAGGTAACCGGAATCCTTTCCAGAATTTTGTCTACCACCGGGCGCCCATCCAGGGAAGTTCCCAAATCTAAACGAGTGATTCTCCTCAACCATTTAATAAACCGGATATGTAAAGGCTTATCCAAATCGAATGATTTCTCTAAGCGGACTCTTGCCTCATAGGATATCCGCGGACTCATCAGCTCCTGCTGGGTAGTTGGTTTACCTGGCGCAAGATGAATAATCATAAAACTGATGATTGTAATCCCGAGTAATAGCGGAATTAAACCCAACAGCCGGCGGACAATATAAGTAATCATCTAATCACCCATCACTGCTCTATTCGATATCTTTGTTGCTGTTTAGGAACCCACCAATCAATCAGATTATAGCGGATACCGATTGGCGCCTGCCTAATCCCTTGCACCCGCGAATGGACAATAGCCAAGCTATCAGGAACACACAAAAACATATATGGCTGCTCTTCATAAATAATTTCATGGATGCGCTGATAACAAACCTTTCTCTCATCCTGGCTACAGGTCCTCCTTGCCTGCTGGAGTAATTGGTCTACCTCCTCATTCTTATAACTGATAAAATTAAATTGCCCCTCTTTAGTCCGCGAGGAATGCCAGATATCATAATTATCCGGGTCTAAACCCAAACCCCAGCCCAAGAGAATAGCCTCAAAGTTTCTTTTGTCAATAAATTCAGAAAGGAACACCGTCCATTCTAAAATCCTGATCTTTACTCTTATGCCAATATCAGCCAAGCGCCTTTGCATAATCTCAGCGATCTTTCTTCTCTCCTCATTGCCTTGATTGGTAATTATGGTGAATTCAAAAATTTCTTCGTTTTTATCGAGCCACCCATCATGATTAGTATCTACCCAGCCTGCTTCTTTTAATAAATCCTTTGCCTTTTGGGGATTAAAGCTGACTGGCTTAACCTGCGGATTAAACGCCCAGGAATCAGGAAGAAAAGGTCCAGAGCAAACCTGTCCTATACTTAAGAAAACAATCTCAATAATCTCATTTTTATCTACTGCATAATTTAGCGCCTTGCGCACGCGTATGTCTTTAAATCTGGGGTCATTCAAATTATAACCCAAATAAATATATGAACGGCCATTAATCCGGAATTTACGATAATATTTTTTAAAAAAATCTGTATCTGTTTGACGTACATACTGTAAAGGCGACAACCACGTATAATCCACTCCCTGCGCCTGAAGCTCCAGGAATAAGGTAGTCTGATCTGGGATGACTCGATAGATATATCGGTCAATATATGGTCTATGCTCAAAATAGTCAGGATTGGCAATTAATTCAATCTTCTCCTGTCTTCTCCAGGATTTAAATTTATAAGGGCCGGTTCCAATCGGATAAAGGCTAAATTCGGTATTATTTAGGTCTTGATTCTGGAGGAGATGCTTGGGCATTATCGACATACCCCAAGAAGAAAGCCCAGGAGCAAATGGCTCTTTATAGGTAATCTTAATCGTATAATCATCAATAACCTGAAAAGACTTAACTCGCTCAAAGTCGCCACTGTAAGGAGTACGCACTTCTGGATCAATCAGTTTCTGATAGGTAAATTCTACATCAGCGGCAGTAAATGGCTTACCATCATGCCAGCGTACATTACGTCTTAAATGGAAGATGATTACCCGGCAATTATCTTTAACCTCCCAGCTTTCTGCTAAGTCCCCAATTAGATTAAGATTCTGGTCATATTTAACCAAACCATTAAATACCACACCGACAACCTCTCCTGAGCCTGAATCAGAGGCTAATATCGGTACCAAAATCCTGGCATCTGCGATTGAACCTATCACTAAGGCATCACCTGATTCAGCTGCCCAGGTATATGGAGCAAGCATTAAAAAAACTATCCCTAAAATTTGGGATAGTTTTATGCGCAGAATTTGCCGCAACATAAAATTACTCAGTTATATCCCCTTTTTGAGCTGCTTTTTCTCCAATTGATTCATCTTCTATCACAGGCGCCATAGGCTCAACTGGCATATCTACTGGCAACTCAGGTGTCTCTGTTGGCATTTCAGCTTCAACTGCTGGAATCTCAGATTCAGCTGCTGGCACCTCAGATTCAGCTGCTGGCACCTCAGATTCAGCTGCTGGCTCCTTAAGCTCAATTGGTTTTATATCTTGCACCCTCTCCTGTAAAGGCGAAATTGCCTCTTCTTCAATTAATGAACGACTCTGACGGGCAGAAAGCAGCGCCAGAGAAATTGAGGTAAATAAAAATATGGTAGCCAATACTGTAGTTGCCCGGGTTAAAAACTGGCTGGTCCGAGTACCAAACATCGACTCCACCCCTGAGAAAGACTCAACCAACCCACCCCCGCGGCCACGCTGAATAAGAATCACCACAATCAAAAATATTGCTACACAAACATGAATAACTAATAGAAATCCGTACATTATCTCTCCTTAAGGCTTGGGTATATTATTTTTTAACCTGAGCGCAAATCTTAACAATCTGACTAAAAGAATCTATTGCCAGACTTGCCCCTCCCACTAATGCCCCATCTATGTCAGGCTGTTGGATAAGTTCTTGTATATTACTTGGTTTAACGCTTCCTCCGTATTGAATACGAATACCTGCTGCAATCGCTTCATTGTATTTCTTAGCTAACAAATCACGGATATATTTCTGCACTTCCTGGGCCTGGGCAGCGGTAGCATTCCTGCCTGTACCAATTGCCCAGACTGGCTCATAGGCAACCACCAAGTCCTTAACCGCTTCTATGGATATATCATTAAGCCCTTGCTGAATCTGCTGCTCAATTACCTGCAGGGTTTTATTCTCCTCCCTCTGGCTAAGTGTCTCTCCCACGCAAACAATAGGAGTTAGGCCTGAATTTATTGCTGTCTTAATCTTTTTATTTACTGTCTCATTGGTTTCATGAAAATACTGGCGCCTTTCTGAATGGCCAATAATTACAAAGCTACACCCTGCGTCTTTTAGCATCTGGCTAGACACCTCACCAGTAAAAGCACCCTCCTGCTGCCAATAAGCATCCTGCGCGCCCAATTGTATATTGGAATCAGCAATAACATCAGAAACAGAAGACAATGCCGTAAACGCTGGGCAAAGTACAATATCCAGGTTGTTTAAATTATGCAATTCCCTGGATAAACCATTAGCCAACTCAATTGCCTCAGAGATATTTTTGTACATCTTCCAGTTGCCTGCGATTATCAATCTTCTCATCTTATTTATCAGTTAACGCAGCAATGCCTGGCAATTCCTTTCCTTCCATAAACTCTAAGGAGGCTCCTCCGCCGGTTGAGATATGTGCCATCATATCCTCAAAACCGAATTTAGCAATTGCTGCAGCAGTATCTCCGCCTCCAATAATCGTAGTAGTGGAATCCTTCCTGTCTGCCAGGAATTCAGCAATCTGCTTAGTTCCATTAGCAAATACATCCATCTCAAAAATGCCTAAAGGCCCATTCCAAACCACTGTCTTTGCCTGGATTAATTTCTCCTCAAGTAATTTAACCGTCTTTGGTCCGATATCCACTGCAATCTTTCCATCAGGGATCTCATCACCGACAATATCCCATTTTGCCCCGGGCTCAATCTTATCAACCACCAGGTTATCAATAGGCAGAATTATCTCCTTGCCTGCCTGGTTTGCCTTTTTTAAGATATCCCTTGCCAAATCAAGTTTATCTTTTTCCAATTTGGAATTTCCGATTCTTTTACCGGAGGCCAACAAAAAGGTATAAGCCATCCCTCCGCCGATTAACAAGCAATCGCATTTAGGAAGCAGGTGCTCAATCACCCCAATCTTATCTGAGACCTTGGCTCCTCCTAAAATGACTAAAAAGGGATGCTTGGGATTCTCAAGTGACTCTCCTAAATAGCGAATCTCTTTTTCCAATAGAAATCCTGCCACTGATGTTAAAAAACAAGTCACCCCTTGAGTTGAGGCATGCGCTCGGTGCGCGGTTCCAAATGCATCATTTACAAAAATATCACCCAGACTAGCCAGCTCTTTGGCAAATCCTGGGTCATTCTCCTCCTCTCGGGGATGAAACCTCAAATTCTCAAGGAGTATAACCCTCTCAGCTGCTGCCTGGATTGCCTTTTTGATCCCCTCCCCAATGCAATCATCTAATTTTTTAACCGGCTCTCCCAACAGCTTTGCTAGTCGCTTAGCCACTGAATTAAGGCGGTATTTCTCGTCAACCTTGCCCTTTGGCCGGCCAAGATGACTCATGAGAATTATTTTCTTTGCACCCTTTTCTAAAATATACTTGATTGTGGGAAGGCTGGCGCGAATCCTGCTGTCATCAGTAATATTCTGTTGCTCATCCTCGGGAACATTAAAATCTACCCGTGCTAATACCTGTTTATCCTGTAACTGTACATCCTCAATAGTTAGCTTTTTCATAAATCTCTCCTTGAATATTGTAGGAATATAATTATACTCAATTTACCCCTTTTAGCAACCCTTTTTTAGCTATTGCTTATCAAGACCCTTCTCTGGATTCCTGATTAGGCCAACCAGCCTCCTTTTGTCATTGAAGATAACCCATAGATTTTAATCTTTCCCTTAACTCCTTTTGGGAAACTAATTTTTCCCCTGATTTAACTATACTGTTTAGATAATTATGTGAGTTTTGATATTGCTGCACAAATTCCCCTAATTTTCTTTTTAATTGATTTGCTATAGCCAGATTATTTTTGATTAAATTGTTT
>JASFIK010000062.1:0-7643 GCA_050122705.1 Candidatus Omnitrophota bacterium
ATATATAAATCAAGGTGCTGGCTGACCTGGGATTGCACAAAAATAATTGATTTTTTTGGATCAACCCCAGCTGCCAACCAATCAGCCAGATTATCGAGAATTGACTCAGAGATTACCGAAGGCTGCTCATACTCACTCATCAAGGCATGCCAATCAGCAATCATAAATAAACACTCATAGTTATCCTGTAGTCTTACCCAATTATCCAATGCGCCCACCAAATGCCCTAAGTGCAATTTTCCGGTTGGCCGCATTCCACTTAAAATACGATTCCTCATGCTTGTGTTCTCGCTAATCACTTAAAGTTTACGCGCAATCTTCTGAACCTCATAGGCCTCAATTAAATCGCCCTCCTGATAATCATCAAAACCGGCTAGAGAGATTCCGCATTCAAAGCCCTCAGCAATCTCGCGCACATCGTCCTTGAAGCGCTTAAGATTGGCGATCTTGCCCTCAAAGATAACCTGATTTTCTCTGACTAAATTAACTAGGCATGAACGCTGGATTTTTCCTTTTACCACCCAGCAACCCGCTACGCTTCCTGCCCGAGAGAGTTTAAATACCTTGCGGATCTGGGCTCGACCGATAAAGACCTTTTTTATTTTTGGCTCCAGCATCCCTTCCAAGGCAGATTTTAACTCCTGGATTAATTCATAGATGATATTATAGGTTCTTGTTTCTATTGCCTCTTTCTCGATTAATTCTTTTGCCCGCTCATCAGGCTGAACATGAAAGCCCAAAATAAAAGCATTGGTAACACTAGCCAGCATTGCATCAGAGGCATTTATCGGACCAATGCCAGCATGGACAATCAGAAATTTTATCTCGGGAGTTTCTAATTTTTCTAAACAATCTCGCACTGCCTCTAAAGAACCAACTACGTCAGCCTTAATAATTATCTTCAATTCCTTAATCTTGCCTTGCTTTATCTCCGAGTGCAGGTCCTCCAAGGATATTCTCTTTACTGGTTGAACGCGGCGCTGTCTTTCCTTTTCCTGGCGCAAAGCAATAAGCTCCCGCGCCTGCTTCTCATCAGGAATCACAAAAAACTCTTCACCTACTGCTGGCATACCCGCTAATCCCAATATCTCAACGGGGGTTGCCGGAGGCGCCGCCTCAATCCTCTGAGCATGGTCATTAAACATTGCCTTAACTTTCGCAGAGACTGAACCAAGAATAAGATTATCATTGATATGCAACGTACCATTTTGCACAAGTAATGTTGCCAAGGGGCCACGATTTTTATCGTGACGGGACTCAATTACTAGCCCCGAAGCAGGTTTATTATAATTGGCTTTTAACTCCAGCATCTCTGCTTCCAATAGAATCATCTCTAATAATTCATCAACCCCTTCACCAGTCTTTGCAGAAACCCCCACCATAATAGTCTTGCCTTGCCAGTCTTCCGGCGTCAGGCCTAAAGTACTGAGCTGCTTTTTTATCCGGTCAATATTAACCTGGGGTTTGTCAATCTTATTTATTGCTACTACAATGGGAACATTAGCTGCTTTAGCATGGTCAATTGCCTCAATCGTCTGAGGCATTACCCCATCATCAGCTGCCACAACGAGAACCACGATATCGGTAATATGTGCCCCTCTTGAGCGCATAGCAGTAAATGCCTCATGCCCTGGCGTATCGAGAAAGGTAATTTTTCCTTTTGGCAAAACAACCTCATAGGCGCCGATATGCTGAGTTATGCCTCCATGCTCTCCATCAACAATATTTGTTTTTCTGATAATATCCAATAATGAGGTTTTTCCATGATCAACATGCCCCATGAGAGTTACCACCGGAGAACGCAATCTTAAAGACTCTGGCGAATCCTTTTGTCGATGCTCCCAGAGTAAGCGTTCGTCTTTATCAGGAGCAGATTTTGCTTGCCAGCCAAATACCTGACAAATCTTGGTTGCCTCCTCTTGCGATAATGGCTGATTAATTGTAGCCAAGATATTCATACGCATTAATTCCTGAATTAACCGTGAAGGCTTTATCTGTAATTTAACCGAGAGATCTTTAACTGAAATCGGAAAATCTAGCTCAATCTGATTAAGCTGGGAGACCGGGGACGGCTCAGGCGCAGGAGTGGTTACCTGGGAGGGAATAGCGGTTTGGGGTTTTACTGCTTTAACCTGAGGCTCAACTGCTCCCACTGCCTCTTGTTTGATTGGCTCGGCAACAGCTGGCTTTTTAACCCTGCCTAACTTTTTTCTGAGTCCAACCTTACGAGCCTTTAGGGGCTTGGCCTTAGATAGCTTTTTCTTTACCGTTCTTGCCTTGCTAATCCGCTGTTTAGGAAGTGCCTTTGATTTTTTTTGTTTTTTAGTCTTTGATTCTTTAGTTTTAGGTTTCATCTTAAGCTGCTAATTTCTTTGCCTGTTTAATTATCTTCTCTGCCTTTACCTTACCCACGCCCTTAACCTGAATAAGTTTATCTACGCCAGCTTTTAGTAAGTCCTGCACTGTATTAAACCCCGCGGCTGCTAAATTTTCTAATAATTTCTCTCCCACGCCGGTTATCTGCGCAAGCTTAACCTCACCGGCAGCCTTCACCTTTACTTCCTTTTCCTTGGTCTCTTTTGTGCGTATATCTAATTCATAACCCACTAACCGACTAGCTAAACGCACATTCTGCCCGCGCTTGCCGATAGCCAGTGATAATTGATCATCATCAACTAACACCTCGGCACGCATATTGGTTTTATCCAGATGGATCTCGGAAATTTTTGCTGGCGCAAGAGCAGCAGCGATATATTCACGTATATCCTCATGATAGCGGACAATATCAATCTTCTCTCCCCTTAACTCGCTAACAATATTCTTTACGCGATTTCCCCGCATACCCACACAGGCACCTACACAATCAACCTTCTGATCCTTAGAATGAACAGTAATCTTGGTACGTTCTCCGGGCTGTCGAGATATAGACTTAACCTCAACAATCCCCTCGTAAATCTCAGGAACCTCTAATTCAAAAAGCTTTCTCACAAAATTGGGATGAGCCCGTGAGAGAATAATCTGTGGTCCGCGCGACTCCTTTTTAACCTCAAGCAGGTATGCGCGGATACGCTCTCCCTGGCGGAATTCCTCATTAGGGGACTGCTCACGCCGGGTTAAAATACCCTCTGCCCTGCCTAAAAGATCAACAATAATCGTACCCTTCTGAAAACGATAGACGGTACCGCTTACGATATCCCCCACCTTAACTTGGAATTCACTAAAGATGACTTCTTTTTCTGCTTCGCGGATCTTCTGCATAATCACTTGCTTAGCAGTCTGGGCAGCAATCCGACCAAAATCTATGGAGTTAACCGCGCGCCCATCACAAGTTGCTTTAATCTTACCGGAACTACGGTCTATCTCCACCTTTAATTCCTGCTCAGGCTTAAGGTTCATTACCTTTTTGGCAGCTGATAAAAGTGCACTCTCCACTGCCACAATCAATACCTCTTTTTTTATCCCCTTTTCTCTTTCAATCTGTTCTAATATAGCTAATATCTCTCCGTTCATTTTATTTCCTCGATGATTTGCTTTGCTTTCTTAATCTGTTGAAATGGTATGTTTTGAATCTGACCATCTGAGTCCAATTCTATCCCTGCCTCAGTAACCGAAATAACTAATCCAGATATCTCGTATTTATCCGTCAGGCATTGACTCAAAAAAATCCTTACCTTGCGATTAAGGCAGCGAGAAAAATCCTCATATGTGACCAAGGGTCTGTCTAAGCCTGGTGAGGAAACCTCTAAGGTATAGCTAAATTGAATTAAATTATCTCTATCGAGAAGTTGACTTATTGCACTGTTTAAATGGGCGCACCTATCCATGGTAATCCCGCCCTCAGGCTGATCAACCAAAATACGCAATATAGATTTTTTCCTCCTGCCAAGAAGGTGCAAATCTACCAAAATCACATCTTCTCCCTTCAGATAATCGCTGATTACTTCTCTTAACTTCTCCTGGAGTGTATATTTATCAATCAACATTGTTTAACCTCTTGATAGACCGCTGCTATATTTACCAATTTCCTGAGATAGTTTCTTTGTATCTAAGACAATTCTCTTGCCGCTACTACGGATCTTTAACTCTATCATGCCTTGCTTAAGAAACTTCTCCCCTAAGATAACCTGTAAGGGTATTCCGATTAAATCAGCATCCTTAAATTTTACCCCTGCTCGCTCATCGCGGTCATCTAAAAGAACCGCAAGGCCTTTCTCTGTCAATTCGTTATATATATTAAGTGCGGCTTGATAAATCTTTCCCTCGCCCACCTCAAGAGGCAATATAATGATGCTAAAGGGAGCGACCTCCCATGGCCAGATTATGCCCTGTTGATCATGATTCTGCTGGAGGACTGCCGGTATTAAACGAGAAACACCGATACCATAACAACCCATAATAATCGGGCTTTGACTGCCCTGAGGGTTAAGAAAATTTGCCTGGAAGGTTTTGCTGTATTTGGTGCCTAGCTGAAAAACATGGCCGACTTCAATTGTATTCTTTGTGTGCAAGGCTTTTTTACATTTTGGGCAAATCGCTGATTGTTCAATTTTGCTAATGGAAAACTTGCAGTCTGAGCAATGCATGATTATGTCTTCTCCGCTCTCAGCAGGAACCATAAATTCATGCGAAAGACTACCTCCCATTACACCTGGGTCTGCTTCCACAATCAGAAAACTCAGACCGCAGCGCTTAAATATGCGTTG
The DNA here is from genome assembly GCA_050122705.1 of Candidatus Omnitrophota bacterium. Taxonomy (GTDB): domain Bacteria; phylum Omnitrophota; class Gorgyraeia; order Gygaellales; family JAHJCI01; genus JASFIK01. The sequence goes on from JASFIK010000062.1 coordinate 4,704, forward strand.
ATAAGCTTGGAACATCTTATCGTAACTCTGCTTAAGGCCGGCCTGATCTTTGTCAAAACTATAGGCATCCTTCATAATGAACTCGCAGGAGCGAACTAGCCCAAAGCGCGGCCGAATCTCATCGCGAAATTTAACCTGGATTTGATAAAGGATTATCGGTAATTGTCGATAAGAAGAGACATTCTGGCTCACCAGGTCAGTAATTACTTCTTCATGGGTCGGTCCCAAGCATAATTTTCGTCCGCGACGGTCTTTAAAACGGATCATTACCTGTGCCATCTCTTTATCGCGACCTGACTTCAACCATATGTCTTCTGGCTGGAGGGCAGAAAGGAGTAACTCCTGAGCCCCACAAGAATTCATTTCCTGGCGAATTATATTCTCGATTTTCTGCAAAACCCGGTAACCCAAAGGCAAATAGGAATAAACCCCGGAGATAAGCGGTCGCATCAGACCAGCGCGCAGCATCAATTGGTGTCCAATCGACTCAGCCTCCTGAGGTGTTTCCTTTAATGTAGGGATAAATGCCTTTGACCAAAGCATGTTTTAGATATCTCCTCCAATAATATATCTATGCATTTCTCAACTGAAACCTTACTACTCGGCTTGCCTTTTCTAAATAATAATCCTTGTCTTTGTCCAAAGGCAACCCCTAAATCTGCTTGCCTTGCTTCACCGGGACCATTAACCAGACAGCCCATAACCGCAATCTTTATCGGCTTGCCGAATGAATGCCTAATCTGCCTTTTAGCTAAACCAAGCTCTAATTCTTTTACCATCTTAACTAAATCTATCCTACACCTGCCGCAAGTCGGACAGCTGATAATTTCTGGTTGCGAAGTTTCTAATCCTAATGCCTGTAAAATATAAACGGCTGCCTTTACCTCCTCGACAGCTCGATCAGTAAGCGATATTCTTATTGTATCACCAATCCCTCCAGAAAGCAATCTTCCAATAACCATTGCTGACTTTATAATCCCTATCAGGCGGGGGCCGGTTGCGGTCACCCCTAAATGAAGGGGATAACTGCAGGAGCGAGCAATTATTTCATTTGCCTGAATGGTAGTAAAAATATCCGAACCCTTTAGGGATATCACAATATCGCGAAATCCAGCATTTTCTAATAAGTTGGTATAATCCAAAGCACAATCTACCATTAACTGAGCTAGATTCTTGGGTTTGCGCTTAGCAGCTAAGGGATAAGACATAACCGAGCCTGAATTAACCCCTACCCTGATTGGAATATGCGCCTGCTTTGCTGCCTGAGCAATCTCCCTAACTTGTTTAGGCTGATATATATTGCCGGGATTTAATCTAATCTTATCTATACCGCTATCAATCGCCTGAAGCGCTAAATTTTTATCAAAATGTATATCCGCGACCAAAGGAATGCTAATGCGCTGTTTTATCTTGCGCAAGTTTTTCACGTCCTGATTATCCCTTACTGCTAAGCGAACAATCTTGCAACCAGCGCTCTGAAGTTCCTTTATCTCTTTTATGGTAGCAGCTATATCTGAAGCAGATGTCTTAGCCATGGATTGAATTGCTACCGGATTATTGCCACCGATTCTAATATTGCCTATACGAACTACCCGGGCCTTTCTTCGCTTTATCTTCATTTCAACCACCATTGCGATATCTTACTGAAGACGCCGTATCTTAATAAATCATTATAAAATACAAAGATTACCAATAAGATAATCAGGCTCATCCCGATCTGGGTAATCACTCTTTCCGTGCGAATACTTAAACGCCGCCCTCTTATTTTTTCAACCAGGATGAATAACAGGTGGCCGCCGTCTAATACTGGCAGAGGTAATAGATTAAAGATGCTCAAACTCATACTAATTATGGCAATAACCTGGACAAGGGGAACAATTCCCAAATGCGCTGCCTCCCTAGTAATATAAAATATTCCTAATGGCCCGGTTACTGAATCGCGAAAGGATAGCTTACCCCAGACCATCCAAAGCAGTGATTTAAGGGTAAGTCCAGTAAGATAAAATAATTTTGAGCCTCCGGCAAAAATGGCTCCCCCCAATCCATATTTTATATAGACAAATTCATCTGCTGGCCTAATCCCAATCAGGCCAATGGTCTTTTTCTCTCCCCAGATAGTATCCATTTTTTCCTGTTTTATCCTGACTGGAATCTCGAGTCTTTGTTCATTGCGTAAAATAGAAAGTTTAACAATATCTCCCTCAACCCTTTTCATAACCAGCTGTTGCAAATCCTGCCAGACTTTTACTTCCTTGCCATCTATGGCAAGAATCTTATCACCCACTTCAACCCCTGCCTGCTTTGCCCCAAAGTCATCAAGCAACTCACCTACCTGACAGGCTAAATTAGGAGCGCCCAAAAAAAAGATTAACCAAAAGCAAAGGAACGCTAAAACATAATTCAGCAAGGGACCAGCGAAAACTATCCCCGCCCGTTGCCCTGCAGATTTAGCAAGATATTCATCAGAATTGCCCTTAAATTCTTCGGGGTTATCCCCCGCTAATTTTACAAACCCACCCAATGGTATAGCGCATATGCTATATTCGGTATTATTTTTCTTCCAGGCGAAAACCCTCGGTCCAAATCCTAAAGCGAACTGCTCAATGCGCACGCCCATTCTTTTAGCAACTATAAAATGACCCAGCTCATGGACAAAAATGAGAACACTTAAAACAATTATAAAGATGAGTATTGACATTAGTAAGTTCTGATTATTTGCTCTGCCTGGAATCTTGCCCAGGCATCAGTAGCCAGTATCTGCTCGAGGTTCGGTCGGGGAATCTTTTTATGGCGGCTGATTACCTGAGCAATTATCTCGGGTATATCGACGAACTTTATAATCTTGTTTAGAAAAGCCTGTGTAGCTACTTCATCAGCAGCATTTAATACGCAGGGTAAAGACCCTCCCTCCCCTGCTGCTTCAATAGCTAATCTTAAACA
>JASFIK010000063.1:0-7589 GCA_050122705.1 Candidatus Omnitrophota bacterium
CAAATAATGGTTAGGGGAAACTTTGCGCGAAAAATAACCAGAACGCAAGCTGGTCTTGCCTTTGCCCTGATTAATAACATGATTCAAGGCGTAACTCAGGGTTATACTAAAGAATTAGAGGTTATTGGTGTAGGGTATCGGGTACAGACGCAAGGAAAAAACCTTAGCCTGCAATTAGGATTTTCTCACCCGGTTGTTTTTCCGATACCGGAGGGCATAGAAATTAAGACCCCTAAACCAACCCAGATTGTAATTCAGGGGATAGATAAGGAAAAAGTGGGTGATGTTGCTGCAGGGATCAGGGCAATCGCACCGCCAGAGCCCTATAAAGGTAAAGGCATCCGTTATAAGGGTGAATACGTGCGTAAAAAGATCGGTAAGGCAATAACAAAATAGGTATATGTCAGATTTAAAAGAAAAAGTAAGAATCGCTCGCCATACAAGGATTCGTAAGCGGATAAAGTCAATCCCTGAACGCCCGCGCTTGTGTGTGCACCGGAGTTTAAAAAATCTGTATGTCCAGGTGATTGATGACCAGAAGGCAAATACATTATTTGCCTTTTCTACCCTGCACAAAGAGATAAAAGTAAAGTCAAGTTATGGAGGCAATCTGAATGCAGCCAAGAACCTGGGTGAAGTATTAGCAGGGAAGCTTAAAGAAAAAGGGATTAATCAAATAGTTTTTGATAAGGGTGGCTATCTTTTTCACGGGAGAATTAAAACATTCGCTGAGGCTTTAAAAAAAGGAGGGATTGTCTTTTAATGGTAAAGGAAAAGGATATCAAACTTGGGGAGCAGCCTCAACTAATTGAGAAGATTATCAGCATAAATCGAGTATCTAAGGTAACCAAGGGCATGAAGCGACTCTCCTTTTCAGCCCTGGTAGTAGTAGGCGACGGGAATGGCAAGGTAGGATTTGCCTTAGGTAAGGCCAGGGAGGTAGCAGAAGCAATTCGCAAGGGCCTGGCTAAGGCGAAAAAGAGCCAACTTAACATTCACCGGCAGGGTACAAGTATTACTCATGAAATAATCGGTAAATTCGGAGCAGCGCGCGTATTACTCAAACCTGCTTCAGAAGGAACCGGTATAATTGCCGCAGGTCCGGTAAGGGCAATTTGTGAAGCAGCGGGAATAAAGGATATATTGACCAAATGCCTTAGATCTAATAATCCGGTTAATGTGGTTAAGGCAACGCTTCAGGGCTTGACTAATTTAAAACAATAAAATGATTGGTTTGCATAATCTCAGGGCACCCAAGGGCGCACATAAGCGCAAGAAGATTTTGGGTCGCGGTTCTGGCTCAGGGCACGGCAAAACCTCAACCCGAGGCAATAAGGGGCAGGGCTCACGCGCGGGGCGCGATTTTTACCCAGGGTTTGAAGGCGGTCAGATGCCCTTGATTAGGAAGATACCTAAGCGCGGGTTTAACAGCCGTAATCCAGTGAGATATCAAACGGTAAATCTGGATGACTTAAGCAGGGTTACTGACAATTTAATTACCCCTGAGGTTTTAGCAAAGAATCGACTGATTAAGCACAAGGATAAACCGGTTAAAATATTGGGACAGGGCTCTATTAATAAGCCGATTACAGTTGAAGTTTCTGCTATCTCAGCAGGCGCCAAAGCCAAAATCGAACAGGCAGGAGGAAAATGCTCTCTGCATTAGTAAACATATTCAAGATTCCGGATTTGAAAAGACGCATCTTTATTACTGCCGGGTTATTGATAGTCTATAGAATCGGTTGCTATGTCTCAACCCCAGGTATTGATGGAGCAGCCTTATCTAAATTCTTTAAGCAGATGGGGAGTTCCACAGGCGGAAATTTACTGGGAATTATCAATATGTTTGCTGGCGGGGCAATGGAGAGATTAACCATTTTTGCTTTGGGAATAATGCCCTATATTTCCAGCTCAATTATTTTACAATTACTCACTGCAGTAGTACCGGCACTGGAAAAGCTCTCTAAGGAAGGGCGTGCTGGGTATGAGAAGATAAACCAGTATACGCGTTACGGCACTGTGCTTCTTGCGATTCTCCAATCATTTTTTATTTCTATGTGGCTGGAAAATCCGGCTCGCTTTCAGGGCTTGATGGTAGTGGCTAATCCTGGCTGGTCGTTTCGCCTGATTACTATGGTAACCTTAACTGCAGGGACCATCTTTATTATGTGGTTAGGCGAGCAGATTCAGGAGAGAGGAATCGGAAATGGAATATCATTAATCATAACCATCGGTATCATTTCACGAGCTCCTGCAGCAATCTTTCAGCTGCTCTCTTCGCTTAAGATGGGGCAGATTCAGCCTTTTACCTTGTTGGTTATGATAGCTTTCTTTGTGGGAGTAGTTGCCGCAGTAACCTTTGTAACTGAAGGACAGCGTAAGATTCCCGTGCAATATGCACGGCGGATTGTAGGCAGGAAGATTTATGGCGGACAGAGCACGTATATACCTTTAAAGGTTAACACCGCGGGGGTAATCGCAATTATCTTTGCTCAGGCAATTATTCTTTTTCCTGCGACCCTGGCTTCGTTTATTCCCAACCCTGCATTTCAAAGGATGGCGCAGACATTTGTCAGAGGCCAGGTTTTATATACTTTTATCTATGCTTTACTGATAATCTTTTTCTGCTATTTTTATACGGCAATAGTTTTTAATCCAGTTGACTTGTCACAAAACCTAAAAAAATACGGGGGTTTTATTCCTGGGGTACGTCCTGGCGTATCCACCACTGATTATCTTGACTATGTGATGACGCGCATAACTTTAGCAGGCGCTCTTTTTATCGCTTTTATTGCGATTTTTCCGGATTTTATTATGGCGTGGCTGAAGATTCCCTACCTGGTAGCATCGTTTTTCGGAGGGACAGCAATATTGATTGTTGTCGGTGTAATGCTTGATACAACAAAACAACTGGAGTCGCATCTTTTAATGCATCATTATGAGGGATTTATTAAAGGGGCAAGAATCCGCGGCCGCAGGTAAGCGCAAGGATTTTCAATGAGGTTGATAATACTCGGTTCACCCGGCGTAGGAAAGGGAACACAGGCAAAGGCATTAGCCGAGCATTTAAAACTTTTGCATATTTGTTCAGGCGACCTGCTCAGGCAAGCGGTGAAAGAGGGTACTGATTTAGGTAAAAACGCAAAGGGCTTTATGGACAAGGGTGAGTTGGTGCCTGATAATTTAGTGATTCAGTTGATTATGCAACGGATTAGTCAGCCCGACGCAAAGAATGGATTTATCCTGGATGGCTATCCGCGCAATATACATCAAGCTACTGAATTGGATAAACAACTGGGCGTAAATCAGCTCCAAATCGATGCGGTTATCGCGCTTCAGGCAAGCCAAGAGGTAATAATTAGTCGCTTAACTGGTAGAAGGTTATGCTCTAAATGCCAAGCGAATTTTCATATTAAGAATATGCCACCCAAAGAAGAAGGCATCTGTGATTATTGTGGGGGTCGGCTTTATCAGCGGGTGGATGATAACCAAGAGACAATTAAAAATCGACTTAAGGTATATCAACACACCGCAGATGCGCTAATTGACTACTATAAACATAAAAATAAATTAGTCCAGATAACCGCCAATGAGGAGGCCGATGTTGTATTAAAAAAAATGATCGAGGGATTAGATGGTTATCTTAAAGACTCCTCATGAGATTGAATTAATGCGCTTAGCAGGTAAGATTTTAAAAAGAATAGTTGATAAGCTTAAGATTTTCGTTGCCCCAGATAAAACTACCCAAGAGATCGATGATTACGCTGCCGGTCTTATTGCGCAGGAGGGCTTAACCGCGGCATTTAAAGGTTACCGGGGATTTCCGGCAAATATTTGTGTATCAATTAACGAAGAGGTAGTGCATGGCATACCCTCAGGGAAAAGGATTAAATCAGGGGATATCGTTAGTTTAGATATGGGCTTATCATACCAGGGCTATTTTGCCGACACAGCAGTGACCCTGCCTGTAGGCAAGATTAAACCTTCGGTTAAGAAGTTGCTTCAGGCGACCAAGCAGGCCTTGTCTAAGGGTATACAACAGGCGCGGGTAGGCAATCATTTAGGGGATATATCTTATTCTATTCAGAGGCATGTTGAGGCAAATGGCTTTTCTGTAGTCAGGCAGTTTGTGGGGCACGGGATTGGTTGCAAACTTCAAGAGGAGCCAGAGGTTCCTAATTTTGGCAAGCCTCATGATGGGGAGGTCTTAAAAGCAGGCATGGTTCTGGCAATCGAACCAATGGTTAATATGGGTAATTGGGAAGTGGAGATTTTAGGTGACGGCTGGACAGTGGTAACCAAGGATAAAATGCCCTCAGCGCACTTTGAGCATACTGTGGCAATCACCGAAAATGGCCCAGAGATATTGACTTAAGCGAGGGGATTAATTCACGCGCATAACGTATGAAGCACTTCGTGCTTGCGTTAGTTATGCGTTCATTAAATGAAAGAAGAATTAATTGAGGCAGAGGGAAGAGTAACGGAGGCATTGCCAAACGCAATGTTCAGGGTAGAGCTTGAGAATGGCCATAAGGTCTTGGCTCATGTTTGCGGAAAGATGCGCATGCATTTTATCCGGATATTGCCAGGTGATAAAGTAAAATTACAATTGTCACCTTATGACTTAAGTCGAGGGAGGATAACCTTCCGCTATAAATAATTATGAAAGTAAAATCATCAGTAAAAGCAATCTGTGACCACTGTAAAATCGTAAGAAGAAAGGGAGTAGTCCGCGTAGTCTGTACGAACCCAAAACATAAACAGCGGCAGGGTTAAAAAGGAGTTGGTTAAATGCCACGTATTTTAGGAGTAGATGTCCCCAAGGAAAAAAGAATAGAAATAGCGCTGACTTATATATTTGGTATCGGCAGAAAATTATCTGGTAGGATTCTTCAACAGGCTCAGGTAAACCCCAATACCAGGGCAAAGGACCTAACCGCTGAGGAGACCACGAGAATAGTCAATTCAATACAAAAATCTAATTTTAAGGTTGAGGGAGATTTACGGCGCGAGATTTCACAGGAAGTAAGGCGTTTAGTAGATATTGGCTCTTGGAGAGGATTACGCCACCGCAGAGGACTTCCCGTGAGAGGGCAACGTACGCGGACAAATGCGCGTACCCGTAAGGGACCACGCAAAGGCGGTATGGCGATTGTGAGAAAAGAGCCAGCAAAAGAATCACCAAAAGAGAAGAAATAGAGGAGAGAAGATGGCCACTAAAGATAAGGCAAAGAAGAAGAAGATTGCGCGGGGAGTAACTGCTGGTATAGCGCATATTCAGGCAACCTTTAATAACACAATCATTACCATAACTGATAAACAAGGGAATGTCTTAGTATGGTCTGCCCCTGGCATTGTGGGTTATAGCGGTTCGAAGAAATCCACTCCCTTTGCCGCTCAGATTGCGGCTACCGATGCTGCTAAAAAAGCAAAGGAGATCGGCATAAAAGAAGTAGAGGTACGGGTCAAGGGGCCTGGCTCAGGCCGCGAGTCAGCCATCCGGGCAATCCAGGCCGCTGGGGTAACGGTAACATCAATTAGGGATGTAACGCCGGTTCCGCACAATGGTTGTCGACCGAAAAAACAGAGGCGGGTCTAATAAATCGATTTAAATATAGGAGATAAAATTAATGGCTAGATATCGAGGCGCGGTATGCCGTTTATGCCGTCGGGAAAAGGAAAAATTATTTTTAAAAGGAACTCGCTGTTTGACTGAAAAGTGCCCCTTGAGTCGCCGCACCTATTCTCCCGGCGAGCATGGACAGACAGCGCGGTATAAGCTTTCCAATTACGGCTTACAGTTAAGGGAGAAGCAGAAGGTAAAAAGAATGTACGGAATCCTCGAGAAGCAATTCCGTAGATACTTTCATATTGCTACTCGCTCCAAGGGGGTTACCGGCAAGACCCTTTTACAGCTATTAGAAAGAAGACTGGATAACGTTATATTTAGGGCTGACTTTGGTTTATCACACGCTCAGGCCAGACAAATCGTACGCCATAATTTCGTGTGGGTAAATTCAAGGCGAGTTAATATCCCTTCTTATTTGGTAAAGTCAGGCGATACAATTAATATAAAAACAAAAGCCAAGACAGACAAATTCATTAAAGATAATATTCAAATAACCAAAGAGAGGACTAAGCCTAACTGGCTCCAGGTAAATGCAAACAATTTAGAAATCAAGGTTTTACGTTTGCCAGAAAAGGAAGATATTCAGCAGCCGATCAAAGAGCAATTGATTGTAGAGCTGTATTCTAAATAACGGAGGAACGGGATGGGAATAAAATGGAAGGATTTTCAATTACCTAAAAGATTAGAATGCGATGAATCTACATATACGAATACTTATGGAAAATTTTTTGCTGCCCCTTTTGAAAGGGGGTACGGCGTAACGCTGGGCAATTCTTTACGGCGAACCCTGCTTTCTTCAATCGAGGGGAGCGCGGTTACTTGGATAAAAATAGATGGGGTAAGGCATGAATTTTCCACCCTTTCAGGCCTGCTGGAGGATATCCCTGAGATTATCCTAAACATCAAGAACCTCGTGCTTACTTCCCATTCCAAAATCCCCCGAAGTATTTTTATAAAAAAGGATTCAAAGGGCCAGATAAAGGCTGCTAATATTACCGCAGATGAGACCGTGGAAATTATCAATCCTGATTTGCACATTGCCACCCTCACCCAAAATCGAAAGTTTAATCTTGAGATGGAGGTGGCGCGAGGCCGCGGGTATGTCCCCGCAGAATCAAACCGTAAGGAAGGCCAGCCAGTGGGGGTAATTCCTGTAGATTCCATTTTCAGCCCGGTCAAACAAGTCAATTTTAATGTTGAGAATACTCGGGTTGGACAGAGAATGGATTATGAAAAATTAATCCTAGAAATCTGGACTAACGGAGGGATTAGTCCCAAGGATGCACTTTTATACGCCTCCAATATATTACAGCGGCATCTGGATATTTTTGTAAATTTTGGGCAGCTGCCAGAAGAAGAGGAGGAGATAGAGCTAACTAAAGAAGAGATTGAATTATACGAGAAGTTCAGATTACCAATTTCAGAGCTTGAATTGTCGGTAAGGTCATCCAATTGTTTACGTGAAGCAGACATCAAGACAATTGCTGATTTGGTAGTCAAGACTGAAGAGCAATTATTAAGTTTTAAGAATTTCGGCAAAAAGTCATTAACTGAGATTAAGGAACTACTTATCGGAATGGGCCTGACTTTAGGGATGAAGGTTGATCCGGAGAAGCTTAAAAAAGTATGAGGCATCGCAAAAGAAAAAACAATTTAAATAAGTTCACCAGTTGGCGCCGGGCAACATTGATTAGCTTGAGCAGAAATCTGCTCATTAATCAAAGCATACGCACTACTCGTATAAAGGCCAAGGCAGCAAAGCCATTAGTAGATAGACTGATTGCCCTGGGCAAGAGGAATGATCTTACTTCTCGCCGAACCGCCTTTTCAATTTTACAGGATCACCAATTGGTGAAACAATTGTTTTCTGAAATCGCGCCCCAGTTTAATAATCAAGCAGGTGGCTTCTGTCGTGTTTTGCCCATGGGCTTTCGTAGGGGGGACGGGGCAGCGATGGCGA
>JASFIK010000064.1:0-7538 GCA_050122705.1 Candidatus Omnitrophota bacterium
TTTAACCGTAACAACTCCCTATGGTTTGGTTGAAAGCATATACTGGTTGGTGAAGAATGTGACAGGGCCTAGTAAAACAAATGCCGGGATCGTAGGAAACATCCCCAATTCTTATATTTTAAACAAAAATATTAAATCTAAGTATAAATTGACCTTTATCGGAGACATAATGCCTACCGCAGAAAGCTTAGTCGACTTCACCGATGAACTTAAAGAATTTCTTAGTGACAGCGATTACCTCATCGCAAACTTTGAAGGAACAATCACCGAATGGCGCAAAGATGCCCTGATTTTGATATCTGATCGAAGACACAACAGGAAGATTATGGAAATACTTACCAGTCTTTTTCCGCCAGAAAAGACCTATCTTTCTGTTTCCAATAATCATGCAGGAGATTTTGGCAAGAGAGAATTCTTTAAGTCGGTTAAAATGTTGGAATCGCGAAATTTTAATGTATTCGGATGGAATGAAAGACCTTATTTTGATATAAACGATAAAATAAGGATCATTTCCGGGACAATGTGGTCAAATCGCAGTTGTGATTATGTATTTAGGCTGGAGAATGCCAAGGATAATATTAAGCCTGGAGCATTTAACTTTCTTTATCCCCATTTCGGATATGAATTTGAGCTTTATCCCAGACCCCAGATAGTTGAAATGGTGAAAAGTATGATTCAGGAATTTGACGCTATAATAGGCCACCACACCCATTGTCCGCAACCAGTAAGTGCCGAATCAGTAAAAGGGACCAATAGGCTTTTGGGATATTCCTTAGGAGATTTTATCAGTGTGCGCAGAGCAAAAAATTATCAATACGGAATTATAGCGAAAGTTGAATTAGGGTACAATGAAGGCGGGGAGTGGTTGCTGGGTAGAGTTGAATGGCGACTAACAAAGTGTAGCTTCTTGTCAAATAGTGATTTCATTGTAAGTTTAAGCAGTAAACCTATTTTAGGGGAATTTTAACCTAAGAATAAGGAAAATTTTTTGGCCCTCTGGAATTGAACTTGCAGAGGGTTTTTGTTTAGGGTAGAATAGTCAAAAAAGGAGGAGATGTATGGGGATGATTAAATGTCCGGAATGCGGAGCTAGCATAAGCGGTAAGGCAATGACTTGTCCAAATTGTGGTGTTCCCATAAATCTGACACCTATCACCTCGCATATTTGGCGGGGATTTGAATGGAGAAGTAAAAAAGAATTCCATGGATGGCCATTAGTGCATATTGCCTTCGGGCGCAATAAAAAGACAGGGAGATTAATGGTAGCTAAGGGAATTATTGCAATCGGCCAGTTCGCAATAGGGGCAATTACCATAGCGCAGTTTGGAATAGGAATATTGTTTTGCTTTGGACAGTTCACAGGTGGGATAATCGCTATTGGTCAATTTGCCTTAGGGTTATATTTTGGCCTTGGTCAATTCGCAACGGGAAGAATTGCCATTGGCCAGTTTGCTTATGGAGAGTATGTACGCGCCATGTTAGGCTATGGCAAATATGTCTGGTCGCAAAAGATAAAGGATCCACAAGCAATAGAATTTTTCCAAAACCTCTGGGATTCGGCAAGACACCTATTGGGAAGCAGGGGAGCAAGCAGGATATTTTAATATGACTAAAGATAAGAGCTATGATGTTATTATAGTCGGAGCAGGGCATGCGGGTTGTGAAGCAGCTTTAGCCAGTGCTCGCATGGGATGTCAGACGCTTCTAATTACCCTGCGCATGAATACCATTGGCCTGATGTCTTGTAACCCGGCTATCGGCGGAGTGGGCAAGGGGCAGTTAGTTAAGGAGATTGATGCTTTGGGTGGGCAGATGGCCAGGAGTGCAGATTCTTGCGCAATACAGTTTCGCTTGCTGAATGCCTCTAAGGGAGCAGCAGTTCAGTCAAGCCGTGCCCAGATTGACCGCTTATTATATCAGAGGCATATGCAGAAAATTGTTACCACCCAGGAAAATCTGGCGGTTAGAGAAACAGAGGCAACCGACTTGATTATAAAAGATAACCGGGTTTTGGGCGTTAAAACCCCTGATAAGGATTGTTATGCAAAGTGCGTGATTATTGCAACCGGGACATTCTTAAATGGGGTAATTCATATCGGCCTGGAAGAGCATCAGGCAGGAAGAAGGAATGAGCCGGCAAGCATTAAATTATCAAAAAGCCTAAAAAACATTGGCTTACAGATTAGCCGGCTTAAAACCTGCACTACTCCGCGTCTAGATGCAAAGACTATTCATTTTTCGCGAATGAAGTTACAGTCAGGTGATACAGATATCAGACCCTTTTCCTTTTCTGCCCAAAAGATACCCCTTCGGCAACTACCTTGTTATCTTACCTATACTAATCAAAGAAGTCATGATATTATTCGTTTGGCTTTAAGGGATAAGCAATTACTGCATATTATTAGTCAGGGGGTAAACCCGCGTTATTGTCCTTCGATTGAAGAAAAGATAACCCGCTTTCCTGAAAAAGAAAGACACCAACTGTTTATTGAGCCAGAGGGCCTGAATACAGATGAGTATTATGCCAATGGTTTATTTACCTTTTTGCCACACCAGGTGCAGCAGGAAATCTTAACTACTATTCCGGGATTAGAAAAATCACGCATTACTAAACCAGGATATGGTATTGAATATGATTTTGTCCAGCCTACTCAGCTTTTCCCTTCGTTAGAAACAAAAAGGGTCAGGAATCTATTTTTGGCAGGACAGATAAATGGAACAACCGGATATGAAGAAGCAGCAGCCCAAGGGTTAATTGCCGGGATAAATGCTGCTTTAAGCGCAGAGGGGAGAACACCCTTAATTCTGGATAGAAGCACAAGCTATATCGGTGTCTTAATCGATGATTTGGTAACCAAAGGCACGCAAGAGCCATATCGGATGTTTACTTCACGAGTGGAATATCGCTTGTTGCTGCGTGAGGATAATGCTGATTTACGTTTAAGCGAATTTGGTTTTGCAATAGGCCTGCTAAGTAAAGAAGATTACCAAAAGACCAGGCAAAAACAAGAGGAGATCAATAATAGTATCAGATATCTTAAAGAAAACAGGATAGCGGATAACGGTAAGGGGATTACACTCTATCAACTGCTTAAGCGTCCAGGGGTGAGTATTAAGGATTTAAGCAATCAATTACCTTTTAAGACATCCAGGGAAGTACTGAATGTATTAGAGACTGAAATAAAATATGCTGGATTTATTCAAAGGCAGATTTCTGAAGTGCGCAGTTTTAAGAATCTGGAGAAAATAAAAATACCCTCGGATTTTGATTATGCTCAAATTCCCAGCCTCTCCCGAGAGATTAGGGAAAAGCTCTTGCGTTTTAAGCCTATAAATCTGAGTCAGGCAAACAGGATTGCAGGCGTTACTCCGGTTGCGATTACCATCTTAATGTTATATCTGAAGAAGAGGAGTAAAGGCAAGAGGTAAATATTGTATCAATATGCTTGACAAAGCCAGAAATTTGTGATATTTATATAGAGACAAGGGCGTCTTATGTGGTATAATACTGCAAAGACGCATTTTTTTTTAGGCATAATCGTGTAATAAATATTAGGACTGTGAAGGTCATAATAATGAGTTAAAGGAGAGCAATAATGTCTAAAAAAATAGAAGATTTTATGGCTAAGGTAATCCAGAAAAATCCCGCCGAAGTTGAATTTCACCAGGCAGTAAGAGAAGTAGTGGAATCGGTAATGTCTTTCGTTGAAGAGAATCCCAAGTATCAAAAGACTAAAGTTCTGGAGAGAATGGTTGAGCCGGAGAGAGTAGTAATGTTTCGCGTGCCTTGGCTGGATGATCAGGGTGAAATTCAGGTAAACCGGGGATTTCGCATAGAGATGAGCAGCGCCATAGGTCCTTATAAAGGAGGCTTGCGTTTCCATCCCACGGTAAATTTAGGGATTTTGAAATTTTTAGCCTTTGAACAGGTATTTAAAAACGCCCTGACTACCTTGCCTATGGGTGGAGGCAAGGGGGGTTCTGATTTTGACCCCAAGGGAAAATCTGATAATGAGGTAATGCGATTCTGCCAGAGCTTTATGACTGAGTTATTCAGGCATATCGGCCCTGACACAGACGTACCTGCTGGTGATATAGGTGTGGGTGGACGTGAAATCGGATATATGTTCGGACAATATAAAAGACTGCGCAATGAATTTACTGGCGTTTTAACCGGAAAGGGGCTTAATTGGGGAGGTAGCTTAATCCGCCCCGAAGCCACTGGTTATGGCTGTGTTTATTTCGTTCAGGAGATGCTTAAGACGCGCAAGGAATCAATTAAGGGTAAGATATGCACGATATCAGGTTCTGGTAATGTTGCTCAGTATACTGCCGAAAAATTAATTGCATTAGGAGCAAAGCCAGTTACATTATCCGATTCCAATGGGTTTATTTATGACAAAAACGGAATTGACAGCAAGAAATTGGATTTTGTATTTGAGCTTAAGAATGTAAGAAGAGGCAGGATTAAGGAATACGCAAAGAAGTTTAATTGCGAATATCATGAAAAGGGATGGCCCTGGCAAATAAAATGCGACCTAGCATTCCCCAGCGCAACACAAAATGAGATACATGAGGATGATGCAAAGACATTAGTTAAAAACGGCTGTATTGCAGTGGGTGAAGGAGCAAATATGCCAACCCTTCCCGAAGCAATTGCCGTATTTCAGAAGGCAAAAATTCTCTATGCACCTGGCAAGGCATCTAATGCCGGAGGGGTTGCTACCTCGGGCCTGGAGATGACCCAGAATAGCATGAGGCTGTCCTGGCCGCGGGAAGAGGTTGATAATAAATTACGTGGTATTATGGTAGCAATTCATGAGCAATGTGTTAAATACGGCAAGCAAGGAAAGTATATTGATTATGTTAAGGGAGCCAATCTAGGCGGATTTGTGAAAGTTGCTGATGCAATGATTGAGCAGGGAGTGGTTTAGTTAGATTGCTTCCTTATTTGGGCCTATCCCCAATACTTAAACTAAACTAATAAACTTTAAACTAAAATGGCTTTTAAGGGAACGCACAATGTTCAACGACATGGTTCCAGGGTTTGGCATCAGAAACTAAGGGTTTCTCCCAAGCAGAGGGTAGTTGCAGGAACTCTGCTGGTGATGAATACCAAGAGTATAAAATCTGGTGAGAATACTTATCTAGGCAATAATAACATACATGCCAAGATAGATGGAACAGTCGAGATTAAAAATAAAAAGATAAGCATTAAACCTAAATCATAGCTTGGGTTAGTCTGGGGGACAGTTATGAAGAAGATCTTAATCGTAGATGACGATAAGGATATATGCGAGATTACCAAAAAGAGACTGACCCAGGCAGGTTATGAGACAATGGCAGCCCTAAGTGGTCAAGAGGCGATTTCGATTTGCCAGGCCAATCATCCAGACCTGGTCTTATTGGATATAGCAATGCCAGATATGGACGGGTATCTTGCCTGTGAGAAAATAAGGCAGGATGATAAAACCAAAGATATTCCTGTGCTGTTTGTAACCGGCAAGGGATTATTGCCAAAAGGCATAGATAAGCATTGCCAGGACTTGGGTGCCAGCGGATATATCTCCAAGCCTTTCCAGATAGAAGAGTTATTAAAAAAGATAACCGATATTTTAGGAACTTAAAATTCAATCGGTTTTGATTTTTACCCTCTGTAAATTAATGGATTGCAGAGGGTTTTTTAGTCTCAAGTACTGCTTAATTAGATTTTAGGTTTTTTACTCGAGCACGAAACTTTTTGCCGTCTACTTCGGTTTACTCCTTACTCTCGTGCAACAGGCACAAAACCAATACTCTCCGTTCGTCGTAATTCCTCGCAGACAAATGCCAAAAAGTTTCTAATTGTGCTCTTCGTCAAAACCGCTAAAATCTTATTACTCGAACAGACTCTCATCTCCAATATAGAACTTGCAGAGGGTTTTTCCTGGTAGTAGAATATATTTAGATATTTTTGGCAGAATAATCAAGAAATTTACTGAGATAAGGGGGTGGGGATGAAAAGGTTAACCATTGTTTTATTTGCTTGGGTAGTTTTTGCAGCGTATGTTTGCTGTGCAGAGGAAGGAGGGGGAAATATGAAGTTAATCAGTCCGGCATTTGAGCATAATCAGTCCATACCATCAAAATATACTTGTCAGGGAGAGGATGTTAATCCTGCATTAGCAATTGGCGATATTCCCGAAGGAACTAAGAGCCTTGCCTTAATAGTGGATGACCCCGATGCCCCTATGGGCACTTGGGTGCATTGGGTGGTTTATGATATTGCTCCAACTTCGCGGGTAATCGATGAAAACAGCATTCCCGGAACGCAAGGAATTAATGACTTCCGCAAAAAAGAATACGGAGGTCCCTGTCCACCTTCTGGTACCCATCGTTACTTCTTTAAAGTATATGCCCTTGACACACAACTTAATTTAAAGGAGGGAATTACTAAAAAGGATTTAGAGAAGGCAATGCAGGCCCATATATTAGAAAACGCTGAATTAATTGGATTGTATAAGAGGCATTGATTTTAGAGAAGAGGATTTATATTTTTTGAAATTCTATTGCAATATGTGCCTAAGGCTTTCCATAATTTCTAATGCCTGTTGGGGATAATTTCTTGAAAAAAGTGCCATAACTTGATTGAATCTAGACATAATTTGAAATAGTCTGTTTGTTCCTGTCTGTTGCATCATCTCTTCAACCTCTTCTTTAGTCATCGATCTTGCCTGTTCTTCTATAGAAGTACCTTCGCTGGCAGCAATTATTTTTGCTTCTTCCATAAACTGTGAGAGTTTACTTTGATTATCTTCATAGAAACGCTTAACCTCCGTCACGCATTTATCAGGGTCATTCATATTGCGCTCAATAATATCAGCTAATTCAGCATAAAATCCCTCCATAAATGTTTTTGCATCTTCAGCTAAGACATTACAGGATAACAAACACAATATCATCAGCCCGGCAAAAAAAACTATTGATCTGCCCCTCATCATACCCTCCTGTTTTAGATTAAAATATTATTGGTATTATATCACACAAAGAAAGACGTGTTTAGTTATAATTAGATAGCTTGCAAAAAGAACATTTAGAGGTAAAATAAAGAGAAAGGAGGTCGGGAAATGATAGAAAGATACAGTTATAAAATAATTCTCGGGGTGTTGATTATGATATCAACAGTATGTATTCAGGCCTGGTCGCAAGAAAGTCAAGAAAAGCAGTATGCAGATGGAGTGTATGAAGCGAGTAACTCCATTTTAGACGTTGCAGTTACAATAGAAGAAGGGAAAATAGCCGATATAAAAATATTAGAGCACCGCGGTGGCGGCCAGAATTATGAGGAGATGGTAAGCTCGTTGATTGATACTATAATTGAAGAGCAGTCAACGCAAGTGGATGCGGTTAGCGGAGCTACGGTAAGTAGTGAGGCATTAAGGGATGCAATAGATCAGGCATTAAAAGCGGCATCCAACGGATAGTTGTTAACCAAGACACATTTTATTGTTCAGAGATAGATTCGATAATCTTTTCGATTTCAGTTTCCAGCCTTCTTT
>JASFIK010000065.1:0-7508 GCA_050122705.1 Candidatus Omnitrophota bacterium
CAATTAAACGGCTTGGCTACATAAGCATCTGCACCTTTATCCAGGCCTTCTTTTATTTCATTTGCCTTGCCAAGTGAAGTAAGCATAATAATCGGGATATCCTTGAGATCATCCTCAGACTTGAGTTGATTGCAGACTTGATAGCCATCCATTTTAGGAAGCATTAAATCTAATATCACTAAATCCGGCCTTTCTTTTTTAGCCAATTCAAGTGCCTGGAGACCATCGCAGGCAGCAACTACCTCATAGTTATTTGCTTTAAGCCGGGTGGATATTACATCAACTATATTGGGTTCATCATCTACTACCAATATTTTCTTAGCCATAGCAAACCTCCATACCTAAGCGATTCCTTGATCTTATTATATCTATCCCTACTTACTCTCCTCTATACTCGCAATCCTGCTAAACAGCTGCTCATCTGTTTTACCATCCTCAGGATAACTGAGAATCTTGTAGGCAATCTCTATATCTTTAGTCAATTCCTGTTTAGAAAAGTAATCATTAATTATCTTCTCTAATCTATCGGCTACGGTTAGCGCCTTCTCTTTGCTAATTGCCGGAAACACTACTAAAATTACTTGGGTATTTCTGATAACTACGTCCTCCTTGCGACTAAGCCTACTCTCCACTATCTCCTCTAAGTTTCTCAAAACCAGCTTAATCTTCTCCTTGCTCATTTTCCTCTGGAGTGCGCTAAAGTTTTTAAAATGGATGATTAAAATAGATAAACATCCTTCTTGCTTAATAGCCTCTTTTACCCCATCAGTTACATGCTCTCTAAATAATTCCCTTGCTGTATACTTGGGCAAGGTAAAGATAAATTTAGAACCTTTATTTATTGCACTCTCCACCCAAATTGTTCCCCGATGTAATTCAATAATCCCCTTAGAAATAGCCAGTCCTAAGCCGGTACCCTTTTCACCCGGTCCGGGTTCCCGGCCAAATTGCTGGAATTTACTAAACGCCTTGGGCAGCTCTTCCTCAGCAATCCCTCTGCCGGTGTCAGAAACAGAACACTCTACACAGTCTTGTTTATCGACAACTGAGATTTGTATATAGCCCTTTTTTGTAAATTTGAGGGAATTGCCCAGCAAATTATTAAATACCTGGATAATCTTATCCTTATCAGCATACACCTCTATTCTCTCTTGAGAAAATACAGTCTTTAATTCCAGGCCTTTGTTTTTAGCTTGCGGACAAAAAGCAGTATAAATCCTTTGCCCTAAATCCACTATATCAATAAGCTTCCTGTTTACCTGAATCTTGCCTTGTTCAATCTTAGATATGTCTAGAAGATTACTAATTATGCGTGCCAATCGGTCAATATCTTCCAGGCAAATAGATAAAGAGCTCCTTTGTTGCTCGGTAGTCGCACCCAATACTCCATCTAAGACTTGCGAAACCGTTTCTCTTATGGTAGTTAGGGGAGTACGCAGTTCATGAGAAACAATAAACAAAAAATCAGATTTTAACTGATCAAGCTTCTCTAATTCCTTATTTTTTTTCTCAAGTTCTTTATATAAAATTTTTATCCCCTCATTGGTCTTTTTTAGTCCCCAAGCCTGTATCTCTAACTCATCCTTGACTCTTCTTAACTCTGCTTCTAATTTTGAATGTTCATCAATAAGGTTTTGCATCAGGTTGGTAAAATTTTTCCCAATCAATTTGACATTCTTCGGTGCTTGTTTAATTAACTCCTCTTGAAGCTCCTGGTTACCGGTAAGATTTATTATCTCATCGAGCTCTGGTTTACCTAAAAATGCTTTATATTCCCTGGCTGTCGCTATGCCCAACTGCTTAGCCAATTTTATCCCCGGGGCAGCAGCATCAGCATCAATCACGCCTAATATGTTTAATCGCGTACTATTAATAAATAATTCAATGAGCGCTTTTGCCTTTTGGCCAGCTCCGATTATGAGTATATTTGTCTTTGCCTCAGTCATTATGCAGTCTCAATCCCTTTAATAAAAAGGTTCTTTACTGCCTCCAATAGGGGTGCGCAATCAGTAGTTTTAACACAATAATCAAGGGCTCCTGCTTTTCTCGCTTTTACCGCATCTACTGCGTCAACAGAACCAGTCATCATAATAATTTTAGGGGTAGTTATTCCCTCAATCTGTCTAATCAGGCGGCAAACCTCAAAACCATCGGTATCCGGAAAAACTGTATCTAAAATTACTAAATCTGGTTGATTAGATTTTACTACCTTCACACCCTCCTTGCCGCTTGCTGCCAGAAGTATATGCTCGTATCCGGCTTTATTAAGAATTCTCTTTATAACCTTCTTATCCTGCTCGCAATCATCAATAATCAATATCTTGGGCGCCATGTTTACTCCTCCCCCTCCTGTTCTTTAAGCCCCTTCTCTAACTCCTGGTTGGAAATAGAGCCATCCTCAATAAGAATTTGTCCTATCTTCTTCTTTGTTTTCTGTTTTTTAAGTCCCTCGTCTAACTCCTGCGGGGTAAGAAAGCCATCCTCAATCAGGATTTCTCCTATTTTCTTCCTTTTTCCCTTTAGGCCTTTAGGGATAGTAAAATAAAAAGTGGCTCCCTTGCCCGGTTCAGACTCAACCCAAATATCTCCAGCGTGGTCGTCAATAACGCGTTTCACGATGCTTAATCCTGTACCTGTCCCATCATATTCTTTATCAGTATGTAAGCGCTTAAAGATACCGAATATTTGCTGATGGTGCTGCTGGGCAATGCCGATTCCATTATCTTTCACATAGAATTTGTGGAATTCACCTGCGTCCTTACAGCCAATCTCAACACGGGGATTCTCCTTGTTGTTTTTGGAGGAGAATTTTATGGCATTATTAATTAAATTCAAAAATACCTCACCCATCTTAATGCTATCACAACTAACCACCGGCATATTCTCTTGAATCCTCAAATCTACCCGGTATTGATCAATGTCGAATTTGATGCGCTGTATAACTGAATTTATCAGGGCTTTTATATCAACCTCCTCATAAGGGTTTTGTATTCTGGAAATTCGGGAAAGTTTAAGTAAGTCATCAATCAACTTACTCATCCGCTCTGTGCCTTTACGAATTTCATTCAAATGATCTATCCCCTCCTCATCGAGTTTATCCTTATAGTCTTCGATAAGAAAATTAGCAAAAGAGGCAATCCCTCTTAAGGGTGCGCGTAAATCATGGCTGACCGTATAAACAAAACTATCCAGCTCTTGGTTAGCTTTTTCCAAAAGCCTTGTTTGCTCCTCTAATTTAGCCCTTTCCTTTTCGACAGTAGCCTTAGCTTCAACCAAACTGTTAGTCATCTGATTAAAAGAACGGGCTAATTCACCTACCTCATCTTGTATATTTATCTTTGCCCGTGCAGCAAGATTACCCCCGGAGATTACC
The DNA here is from genome assembly GCA_050122705.1 of Candidatus Omnitrophota bacterium. Lineage (GTDB taxonomy): Bacteria > Omnitrophota > Gorgyraeia > Gygaellales > JAHJCI01 > JASFIK01. Next base: position 3,374 of record JASFIK010000065.1, read on the forward strand.
CGAGAAACGTTGGTTAATTCTTTAATTGGACTGGAGACAGAATGGGCAATAAAAATAGCTACCATCACAACTATCACTAAAAGCACTAAGCTAATCCTTAACAAATTACTCCTTAAGCGTTCGGCTGAAGAAAAAATCTCTTGCGTATCCATCTTAACCACCATGCCCAAACGAAAGGTAGGTAAGTATCTATATACCGCCAATACCTCTTTACCCCGATAATCAATAGATTTACCTATCCCCTCTTTGCCTTGAGCAGCCTTTTGTATATCCAGCTCTTCTTGTGAACCAATAACTATACTTCTTTTAATTACTGCATCTGGATCAAATCTGAGTGGAGTAACAAATATGACCTTATCTAATTTCCGGGAAGCTAAAAATGTCTCTCCGGTTTGTCCCAATCCGGTGTAGTCCTGAACATAATCGTAAAGCCCATGGCTACTCATCTGGACTATGAGGACGCCGATAAAATCCCCTTCCTTAAACACCGAAGCAGCAATAAACAAAACTGCCTGCTTGGTTTCTGGATAGTATTCAAAATCAGAGATTTTTGTTTCTGATGAATCCTTTGCCTTAATGAATATCTTGGCTAATTCAGATTCTTCATATAATGCTAATTCATAAATTGACCTAAGTTCCTTTATCTCTGCCGCAGAAAAGATTACTTCTCCCTCAGGATTAACAAAAAGAAAATTATCGTAACCAAACAACTTCTGGTGATAGGTTAAGAAAGGTCTGAATTCATCATCAAGGGCAAGATATTCCGGACAGCTAATCCCGCATTTATCAAAAGCCTGGTTAAATCTATCCAGAATTTCAATAATGTCTGGTGAATTTGATAACCGGGTAAGGTTTGTTTTTTTCTCGCGAAGGTATACTTCAATCTGATTGGCTTTATTATCAGCAACTGCCAAGAGACTATTAGTTACCTCTTCCTCGAGTGCCTTTCGGGAATTGTTATAACTTACATAAGTGGCAATAACCAGTGGCAGCAAGGCAATAAACAAAAAGTATAAAATAAATTTTGTGGTAATCGAAAGATTTTGAAGATTTTGTAGTTTTGGCATATTAATGAGAAGAAATCTTGGACATACGTTTCAAAAACTCGCGAAATTCCTGAGGATATTCTATCTTCGCTATTCCGGCAGAACATTTATCTATGCTATTAACCATCTGGGGTATCTTTGCATAAGGAACACTGACCAGGAGCTTATCTTTCGGGACATTGCATATCTTTCTTGCAGTATAATCATAGAAGGATAGATTAATCTCGCGTTCCAGTAAAGGATACATTACCGCCATTCTACAGGTAGGTCCTCCAATCTTAACCTTGGGCATAATTCCGTCAATAAAAATTGCTAAGGTGAGTAAACGGCAGGCCGCATTAGCGTCGCAAATAAAGATTATTAATCCAGGTGTAAATTCACATTTCTCAAGAGGAGACAATAAAAAATAGGAATCTGAATTATCAGGAATATCCCCCATCTGCTGAATTAACTTATCTAAGGCCTGGTAGGAACAAAAGAGCTTTTCTCCCTCTACGACAAATTTTTTTAGCATCTTTATTACATTTGCATCTTTAAGCTGATATAAACCTAAATGCCAGGCCGCACCAAAACAGGCATTGGTCCTCTGGGATATCTGGAATGACTCTCCCTTACCTGCCTCTAATATTGCTCTGCATATTCGTACTTTTTTATCAAATGATTCCAGGAATGGCTCTTTTTGGCAACTCAGCGCTACCGGACTGTATTTTAAATCAAGAAGGTCTTTTAAGACTAAAGCAAACTCCTGCCACTCTTTTTTATGCGTATCCATGCTTATAAAGATTCTCATCTCTTTTTTCCAAATGAATCGTCACTGAATAGCGTACCAAAGGGATGAGAATGAAAAAATAGCTGGGGTCCCTCGTGTATGAACCGAGGAAAAACCTCTCTTTATTTACAAGTATTTATTATAAGGCGGGATAGAGTTATTATCAAGGAAATTCAGGAGTTAGAGAGGTTATTGTTTCGCGTAATCCGTAATTGACTGCGATTTTTCTTAAGTATTCTTGATAAAGGTGCGTCTCAGGGAATCCTTAAGCTTACCTGTTTGCTTTTCCCTGATAATTACGCTCGCAATGAGGCGGGGTGCGGCAAATAAGAGAAGTAGCATCTCTCTTAAGGTATAGAACTTTGTTACAAAAATATTCTTCCAGAGTATTTTTACGTATCTAGAAGGGGTATAAAAAGAAAACCTGATTTTCCTGCCAATTTTTTTCAAGGCAGTGTGGCTATACGTATCGGAATACAGTTCTCCTTTTACGGTAATATGATAACTCGGATTTCTCTCAACGAGTTCCTTTAAAGGAGAAAATTTTTCAATCCTCAATTTATTACAGGCAATAACATCAACTCCGATTTCCTTGGCGAATCGTGGAATATACAACATCTCCTCTTCGGTCTCTCCGATATTTCCGTAGATAAAATAACCGCTGTAGAAAATCGGGTATTTCCTGAGAACCACAAAATATTCTCTTATCATTTCTTGATTGAAGCCTTTATTAAGTTGTGTCAGTATCCAATCATGAGGAGATTCTATTCCGATTAAGAGGACTTTGAACCCTGCCTTAACCATTTTCTCCAATAGTCTTGGATGCTTGGCGATTTCAATACGCGCCTGGGCAATGAAACGCTTTCTAATCCTCCGTTTAATGATTAAATCGCAAATCTCCTCTCCCCTTTGTGGATTGACAAAGAGGTTATCATCGCTAAAAAGCACCACGCCTGCCTGTAAACTTTGGATTTCATCAACTACGGAGATTGCGCTTCGCGCTGAATAGCTTCTTTTCTGGCCCAGTGGATTCAGGCTGAATGTGCAGAACTTACAGTCAAAGGGACAACCGCGCGCGCTTAATACTGAATCAAAAGCAACATTCCCTACCTTTATACCATTTACGGTTAGCATATATTTGCTACGCCTGAGATTACGGTCAGGCACCGGGAGACTATCAATATCAGGAAGGGGGCGGTTCAGATTATGCACTATCCGGCCATTTTCCCTGTAAGAAATACCCAAAATATTTTTTGTTTCCATACATTTTAATATATCTTGTATTGTTTTTTCGCCTTCGCCCCTGACTATGATATCTATGGTAGGACATATTTTAAAAAGTTCTTCTACTTTTTCAGTGGCTTTATAACCACCTATTACTAAAGGTATGTTATCCGGCATGCGATTAAGCAGTTTGCAAACTTCTTCAAAATGCCGGTCCCAACCAATACTAACACAGATAATATCAATTGAACTGGATATAAACTTCAGGAGTTTATCTATATCGATGAAATCTTTTTCGTTCTTTAAGTCTAAGAGTGTGATTTTGTCAACGAAGTCCTTGGCGCTGGTAGCCACATATTCCAGGCCGGTAGGTGGAAAGAACAGCATCGTATTTGTGGCGCTTCGTTCGACATAAGGATTGAGAAATAAGGCGTGTTTATATTTAATCTTGAACTCGCTTGTTCAAGGGTCAAGATATATAACCCTAATATTTTCTTATCAAAAACCTTAAAGACAAGATTTGGGGTCCAGGTAATATCCCGAGGGTTGCGACCGCTCTGAACCCCTACACCAGTTATTCTAGTCAAAAATCGGCCATTTTTGCAAAAATGGCAAGTTAGAGAGGCAGTCACCTCGGAGAGAGAAAAGTTCGTGCCTCGCCACGAGTCCCGGTAATATCCTGAGGGTTGCAGCCTCTCTGAACCCTATTATGATTTATATAAGCCAAACATCGGCTATTATTTCCGAAAATGACTAGTTAGAGAGGCGAGTACTCGTACGAATCTCGCCACGAGTCCCTCTCATATTAGCCGAGAAGAATCTCTCTGTATTTACAATGGTAATTATATATACAATACTTCACTATATCAATAATATTTTGGTTTTAGAGAGGCAATCCCTCGCGAAATTTGTCCGTTTTGTCCGGCATTTCTTGTCTCAAAATAACGCAACTCTTTGATACGTAAAATGTTCTTTTATGTCCGAGCTAAAAAGGTGGACATTAGCCCCTGGATGGACACGTTAATCCAATTCTTTTGGAGATTCAATGCAATTTGATAATTTTTCTTTCTATTTATTAAATTGTCTTTTAGGGGAA
>JASFIK010000066.1:0-7478 GCA_050122705.1 Candidatus Omnitrophota bacterium
TAAGATTCGGTAAGGTAAGCGCTATTGGGCCGCGGATAAACAAAGAGGTAATTGTAAACATCACCTCAGATATTGGAAAGCAATATCATCTGGTGCAAAGACTACTTGAGCCGCTCACCAATGCCCAAGGGGTATCTCTTTCGCAGAATAATTTCTTTGTCTACGGTATTAGGGGGACTAATAAATATGGGAATTTGGCAGTAGAGCAGGAGGTGCCGGTATTCTTAGGAAGGACAATTCTGTATACCTCAAATCCAGGCGGCTTGCCAGACTCCTTTAACTTAGTCTATAATTTAAAGGGCCCATTTAATGTGCCGGCTGGCTCTTATCGGGGACGAATAGCCTTTACCTTAGAGCCAATTGATGCAACCCAACAAGAGGTTACGGCGATATTGAACATCTTTGCGGAAATTGAGATTGAGTCTGGTATCGAGATAAAAACAATTACTGGCGGACGCATTATTAGTTTAAGTTCAGCCAGAGAGGAAGCGAATTCTTCTGATGTATTATTTGAGATTAAGGGCGGGCTGGGTAGCCAATTTAGAATTTTACAGCAACTACAACAACCCTTGAAATCTCAAGATGGGCAAGAACTTCCTTTGGAAGCAGTGAATTTTCAATTAAGAGAGGCAAGCAAGGGGACTGGGCCATTCAGAGCCTTGCCACTTTCTTTGCGCCAAGAGGCAATATATACATCAGGTCCCAGGGGAGAGTTAGATAGTTTTATAATTACCTATAGCCTGGGAGATTTAAGTAAGGCAACAGCAGGCAGATATAGGACTGCCCTAAGATACCTTTTAGATGAAACTATACCGGCTCAAACAAACCCAATTGATTTCTATGATTTAGAAGTAGAGATTGAACGGGTTTTTGATATTGCTGTGGAAACAGAAATCGGTGTAGGGATAATTGAATTTCGCGATTTGAAGCCCCGCCAACCCCCTAAGACATATGAGGTGGCAATAAATATAATGACCAATATTGGCAAGCAATATCAGGTAACCCAAAAGGCAACCTCTGATTTAGTTAATAGAGAGGGACAGGTTATCCCTCAAGGATATTTTACCCTTAGGACAGAAAGCCTAGAGACAAAGGGAGTATTGAAATTTGCTCAGAACTCACCGGTAAAAAAGGGTGATACGGTTTTATTTATTTCAGACAGAGACGGCTCGGCTGATAGCTTTAAGGTTATATATGAATTAACCTGCCCGGCCGAAATAAAAGCAGGTGATTATTCTACATCAGTGGTGTATTCTTTATCAGAGCTGTAATTTTTTAACCAAAACACAAAGGAGGATTAGATGTTAAGATATCAAGTTATAAAGAAAATCTTGATGAAAGGAGGTGAAACAGAAATGAAGTGTTTAGGATTAATTTTGGCAGTAGCATTGATTTTGGGAGTACCTGCGATGGTAGAAGCCCAATCTATTGGACTAAGCGTTAATGCTTCTGTTGAAGGCGGGACAAGCTTAGGCACCCATACCTTAATTGCCTGCAATGGTTACAACTATAATGAATCAGGCGATCCCTGGACCCAGGCTGCATGTTATAGCATTGTAGAGGGAGGTACTACGCTTACATTTGGAGGAATTAACGGTGTTGGGCCATTGACCAACCGCCTGCGTAATTCAAGCGGTACTGATATAGGTGGAGCAGGTTGTTTCTACGGTGCAAATTTCTTCATTGTCTATCTATATCCTGATGCCTGGGGTGGCTATACTTATGAATTAAGACAGCAAGCATCAGCTCCTGGTGTATTAGGCGATGCCTTAGTTTTTACGCCTGTGTATTCTACTAGTGATAGGTATGCTGGCTCAACAGTAGATCAAACAGCCTTAGGCGTAGGTGAGACATTAGGTACTCAGCAATTAGCTAGAAACGATGCGTTGATACTTGAATCAGACCAGGCGAGGATTGTGCGCGCTGAATATGGAATACCGCCTTTGCCCGATCCTGATAATCCAGATGATACTCGACCTAGTGGGTGGAACGCAATACCGTTAGATACACCATCAGGCAGCTATTCAGCAAGTGTTACTATTACATTATACGAATCTAGTCCGTAAAAGAACTTGCTTTTTTAAGATTAAGCTGCAATAATACTGTATTTAGGCTCAGCAAGAACGCCAGCCGGTTTTTATACGGGTTGGCGGGAAAGGGGTTATCCTTGCATAGAGGGAGTGTGTCTATCAGGTATCTGAGCCAGAATAAACAGGGAGGTGATATTTATCTTTAAAAAGGGCCTTATATGGATTTTTTTTATCTTTTTCGTCACTCAAACTGTATGGGCAGAAAAGGTTTATTTCCGTTTAGACCAATCCAAGATAAGATTAAATATCCCTCCCGGTAATTCGCAGGCAGGAACAATTATAATACACAGCCAGTCAGATGAGGAAATTAACCTGCAGGTTTATTTAGAGGACTGGGAATACACTGACAAACAGGATGGCACCAAGCATTTCTTTCCCGCCCAAAGCACGCTCCGTTCCTGCGCCGAGTGGATAAAATTCAGCCCCGCTGAATTTACTTTACCTGCCTGGGGAGAAAAAAGACTTAACTATATTGTCAGCATCCCTCAAGATGCAACCGGCGGCCGTTATGCAGTGATGTTTTTCCAGACACTCTTAAGCCAGCCCACACAAACTCAGACATCAGAATATTTAAGCGATGGTGAGATTAGATCAGGTGTTAACCTAGCTATAAGGATAGGGACTCTTTTTTATGTTGAGGCCGAAGGCACAATTGAGCGCCGAGCAGAGCTTAAGAATCTTTCTGTGTCAGCAGACGGAAAAGATAAACCCCTGTCTATTAGTGTTGATTTGCTTAATGCGGGTAATGTAGATATCACTGCAGGCGGAACCTTTAATATTATAGATAAGCAAGGTTCGGTTTATGCGCGTGGTGAATTCAACGAAGTTGGCACATTTTCCGGCGATGTAGCCAAACTAACCTCCAGCTGGACAAAGCCCCTACCTGAAGGTATATATGATTTAATCCTCACTATAAATTTAGGCAAGACCATTGAAGTAAAACGCCCAGGTACAATCCCGGTTATCACCCAAGAAGCAGAAATAGTAATTGATGCGCAGGGTAAGGTAATCAGTATAGGCCAGTTAAGATAATGCGATTAAAAAAAATCTTTATCTTAGTTATGGTTTTAGTTTTTCTTTGCACAGAGAATTTGCCTGCTTTTGCCTATGTAATGATGCCTGAATATCTGTGTGAGTTGGGATTAGACTTTTATCATCAAGGCAAATACGGTGAGGCATTACATGAATTTCGTAAGGCCTTAATTATCAAACCCGGCTATGAGCCTGCTTTAAAGTATATTGATATGATTCAGCAGGAGATGCCAACTACCCCTCTAGATGCTGTCCCTGCGGTTTATCGACCGCCCACAGTAGAGAGGCCATTGATTATAGAGCCAAAGATTAAAAGTCGCCAAGCAGCAATTAAAGAAGTCTTGGACAGAATGGAGGAATCGGTTTATCTTCCGGTTGGTCTTCCCGAGCTGATCGAAGAAAAGATAGCTCTGCCCAAAGTATTATTGCTCGATGAAAATATAAACCGGCTTCAATTCCCTTTAGAGATTGAGATTGAGAAATCAATAATTATCAGGGGTATAAATATTAAGCGTTTTTTAGCTACCCAGCCAGATGTTTTGGATATTGAGAGAATTAACCAGAATGATATTTTGGTTACTGCTCATGATTTTGGTCATACCTATTTGCATATTTGGGATGCTCAGGCAAGATGGACATTGGAATTTCTTACTACGCCTGCGCGGCCCCCAGGGCCGACCTATGAAGAGTTAAGGCGTAAAGAGGAAGAAAGGGCGAGGAATTTTAAACTGCGCCATTCTGTTGACTGGTCATGCTTTGAGACAGGCAGGCGGGTTGACGAATTAGACCGGGTTACTTATTCCTGGAGGCATTGGTTGAATCTGACCGGTTCAACCCCTTATGGGAATCTGGATTCGGCACTCTCGGTTAGTTCGCTAAAGCGTTCAACTGACCTTACTTATTTTAGTTTGGGATTAGAAGAAGGCAGATTCGGACCATTCGAGGACTTCTCGATTCGTACATTTGATTATTCCTCAGGCATAGCTAATCTTGCTTTTTCGGGGGCAGATTTAAGGGGAGTGATGCTTAAATCACCGGCATTTGATAAGAAACTTGATTACACCGTATTCTGGGCGCGGGAAGGAGGGGGTAGGTACGGCGGTCTTTCGCCTGGTTTAGTCAAAACCAAACACTCATTCTTAAGCGGTTTTGATTTAAATTATTCTCCAGTGCAGAGGCAAAATTATAACTTTTCGGTATTTCGCGGTTGGGGCAGAGACAGGCCCGATGATTTAAATCCCTATGCCTATGATTTAGACATAGATTATCGTTTTGCCAATTGGGGATGGGGTTATGAAGTAGCCTTTGATTCTGAGACCTTTGCCCACCTATTGAATCTAAATTATAGCTCTCCCAAATTAAGATTGACCAGCGAGTTAAGAGATACTGCTAAGAACTTTAGGACAATGACTGGTTGGGGCTGGCGGATTGGCGAGTTAGGCCTGCTGACTAATCTTTTTTATCAACCTACTGATAACCTAAGCATTGCCAGTTATTTGGATGTTTTTCAGGATAGGCTTTATCCCAATCCAAAAGATGAAAACCGCTGGAATGAGCATTTTAACTGGGATGCTGTTTATCGAATTAACCCCTTAACCAGCCTAAGATTGGACTTTAGATTTCAGAATGAATTAGGCAGGTTATCGCCCTATCGCGCTTACAGCGAAGGTATCAGTTTATATAGAACCTTTGAATACATTAGAAGGATTAATACCTTCCTGAATTACCAGCATCAAGAGAGCAAGCACTATACTTCACCCAGTGGAGATTATATAAACGATAAGATAGTTCTCGGCCTAAGATTAAGTATTATCGGAGACTTGTATTATTTTCTGAATAAGGAATTTAATTGGACAGAAGCAAGATATACGGGCGAGAGCGTTTTTTCTCAGGCCTTAAATACCGGCATTGATTGGTATGGTCAACTTTTAAATAGTCCGCTATGGGCACGTATGCGTTTTGTGTTTCGCGACGAAGAAGACGCAACATCCGCTTTTAGCTTTCTTTCCGGAGAAGATTATATTGAGGGATACGCTGAAATTTCTTATCGCCCCAAACCCGATATTGAGGCATTCCTATCTGCGAGAGTGCGTAATGTCTGGGCTGAGAATCCTAGCGTAAACAAGCGAGTGGAGGCGAATTTTTATGCCGGGTTACGTTATCTTTGGGATACTGGCATACGTTGGGAGTCAATTGGCACAATTGAAGGATATGTATTCAAGGACTTTAATGACGATGGATTAATGGAGGCAGGAGAGCTTCCTGTTGAAGGGGTCAGGATATGGTTAGGTAAGGATAAATCACAGATAACAGATGAATATGGATATTATACATTTAAGAAGGTAAAAGCAACAAAGGCCTATGTAAATATTGATGCGAAAACCATTCCCTCAGGGTTCACCTTGACTGTCCCTGCGACGCAGGAGGCAGTGATTAGCCATAAGCGCTCCACGCGTATAGATTTTGGCATTACCAGTCGCACTGAGATTATGGGAGTAGTGTTTGAAGATATTGACCAGGATGGTCAGTTAGGCCCGTATGATTCAGGCATTAAGGGTGTAGTTTTATTATTAGAGGATGGTAGTAAGACCACGACCAATGCAACAGGAAGATATTATTTTAGAAAAGCAACTGTCGGAGAGCATACGGTTACTTTAGATTTAAATAGTCTACCAACTGAATATATACCCGCAGTTCCTATCTTCAGGGATGTGGAGCTATTTGAAGGCACAAGTTACCACTATAATATCCCCTTAAGAAAAGTAAAATAATCAGTTTTAACGGCTGTAGATGGTTCTTAAGACGACTATCGATTTTTGCCCTTTGTTGTCTTGCACTTGCGGTTGGTTTTCTTGTTCTACCATCTGAGAACTTTCTGCAGGAGCCTCTTTTTGCGTTTGAGGGGTTGTTGGGGCAGGAGTATCAGTTTCTGTTTTTACGCTTTCCTCTTCAATCAGCGGTGCGTTAACTCCCGGGATTGAGGGTATTGTGCAGGATATAGATAGTGAAATGTTATCCTGAGTGAATCCGGCATTGATATTTAATAAGGAGAGGATTAAAAATAGAGCCAGAAGAACTGATATCCTTTTCATGTTTACCCCTTTTTTCATCCGTGGCCGGTGGGGAGTTTTGGTTAATGTCTTATATTAGGCTTTAATATTTTAAAAATTCTTTTTTCTAAATCGTTTTCTGATTTTATGCCCTTGCCGTTAATCTTTAACTTTTCGATAAAATCAATAAACCAGGCAATTAGCTTTGCCCGAGATAATTTCAAGCCAGTTGAGAAAAGCGCATCTTTACCCATTCTATCCAGGAAGTCAACCTCATCGCGATTTAAGAAGGTAACCACGCGCTGCATCGGCTTTTTTGCATGATAATTAACTAATTTCTTCATGATTTTATCGGTTAATGAAAACCCCGGCAGACTTATGCCGGGGTTAAATTTTAAAACCCTAAAGCAAACTTTAGGGTTTTTATCTTGCCTCTTTGGCAGTCCCGCTTTCCCTTAGGATCGGTAACTTTGCGCCCCAGCGTCACCGCTAGTTTGCCTTTATCAGTAGGTCTTCCTAATTGTCAATTAAAGTATAGCATAAATTAGGTAAATTTTCAAGTTTGCAAATTGACAAATTTGTAAAATTACACATCTATTACATCTACAAAGGACATGCCCTTGCTGAATACGTAGGTGTTTCCTAATCAGTGGTTTTTTAAAAATTTGTTACATTTGGGGACAGTCTCTTGATTGGGGAAGGGTCTGTTTTTAATTGAGGAATATATCTATTTGTTGAATCAGGCGGGAGCGGATCTGTTCTGCAAAGCGACGCGGTATGGTATCTGAGGATAATTTTGTGCTCGAGCCGTCTTTATGATTGATCAAGATTTTTTTAATTACTGCCGCGTTCTGGCCAAAGGTATTTTTTCGCTTTGGGTTATGATAAGTTACCCTTATTGAGCCCAGAAAATTGAAGCTAAAGGTGCCGTCTTGTCTAAACAGCCAGCCAGCTAATAGGGGAGCAAATCTTAGATTCAATTCATTGGAATTGTTTAAGAAAAATGGATTTTCTCCGGCAGTAATTATTCTCCATATATGCAGGAATTCAGCAGTTGATCCGGAAAGGCGAGCGACAAAGCCCGTACCAACAAGGTTCTTATCCAGGAAGACCGAGCTGGCGATAAACGATGAGTTTTCCAAGATACTTCGCCCATAGCGCTTAGGATCCTGGAAGCATACCAATATATTCTTAAACTCTGAATAGAATTCCTTATACAGCCCAGACCTGAGGACCTCCAATAGATATTTATACTCCATATGCAACCAGATAGATTCATTTTCCAGCCACCCCCGACTAAAGGCCC
>JASFIK010000067.1:0-7456 GCA_050122705.1 Candidatus Omnitrophota bacterium
TTTTGGCGCTGAGCTGATTGGTCCCATCAGGTATTATCTGAATGTCGAGGATAACCAGATTATCCGTGAATATCCAGTAGGTACCCAAAAGATTATTGCCAATAATGTTAGTAGTCTTGCCTTTTCTTTAAATGGTGAGGCATTAGGTATTCAGCTTTCTTGCACAGATACAGTACGAGGAAGAGATTTATCTTTTTCTCTGGGAGGAGAGGTCAAGTTTAGAAATGAATAAGCCAATAAATAAACGAGGGGTTATTCTGGTTGCCTGTTATATGGTTATTGTGGTACTTACTATTCTGGGAGTGGGTTTTATTGCACGCAGCGTATCAGGTAAAAATCTGGCGCAAAGACATACTGATTCTACTAAAGCCTTCTGGTTGGCTGAGGCAGGCGTTGCGCATGCATTACATGAACTAAAATCCGATTTTAATCTTAGCGGAGAAAACCTCTGCTCCGGCGTATTAGGCCAAGGAGGCTATTCAGTTGATGTCCAGATTGCCGGAGAGGGGCGCAGTGTTACTGCTTACAGTGCTGTTCCGGCAGCCGGCCAGGCGCGCGCGCAACATACTATCGAGGCAATGATTAGTGCAGGCACACCAGAGAATTTTTATGACCAGGCTGTATATTCTGCCGGAGATGTTGATTTTAATGGCAACAGTTATATTGTTGACGGAGATGTTCTTTATGCTGGTGATTCCTATATCCAGAATCCGGAGAATATTAACGGAGAAGTAACCCAAGACCCTCAAGCCAGTCCTTTGGCGCGTTTTGATTTTGAGGAATTGCTGGCGATAAGCGCAACTCAGGGCAATGTATATGATGCTTCCCGCCTACAAGACGTAAGAAATGGTACTGATAGTTTTCCTATCTCATTTTGGTTTGAGGTACCTACTGATCCGACTGACCCGGCAACCGGCACACCCAATGTAGTTTATGTCTTGACTGACCTACAGCTTAATGGTAATATTGGAACAATTGGCGGGTTTTATGTAGTGGTGGGTGATGTGGTTACTAATCCGGGTGCGGTTGAGGATTTAACCATTAACGGCAACGGCCAGATAGACGGAATGGTTTATACCAGAGGCGAATTTAGGATTAATGGTGGAGGCGCGGGTTTGAATATTAGCGGAGGAGTCTGGGCAGGCGAAGAGGTAAGGCTAAACGGAAGTGTGCATATAGAGATAAACCAGGATTTTATGACCTCACTTGAGGCTTTGGATATTAATGTAGAACCGCAAATTGTTTGGTGGAGAGACACACAAAAACCATTTAAGGTTTTGCCTTAATTATGAATCCCAAATTACCCAACCTTAAATTACCAAATATTAAATTACCGGCAAAATTTCAATTCTCCAAAAAAAAGGAAAAAATAGTTAAGATTGGCCTGGATTGGGGATTTTCCTCGTTAAAGGTGGTTATCTTAGAGTCTCCCTATGATACCTATATTCTCCAGGATGCCCGGATTATCCAATTACCTTCGAAGGACATACACCTGCGTTCACTACTTAAGGATTTAGATCTTTCTGGCGGGGTTAACCTGGGTATCTGTGGCCCTAATGTGGTAGTAAGATATGTAGCGATGGCAAAGATGAATGAGGAAGAATTTAGGAGATCAATAAGATATGAAGCAGCTTCTCATTTGCCCTTTCCAGTTGAGGAATCAAGCCTTGATGGAACAATCCTTAAGGGCCTGCCTGATAATCAGATGTTAGCAATGCTTGCCGCTGCCAAGAATAATTTTATAAAACAGCGCTTAAAGCTATTTCAGGAAGCAGGTATTAAAGTCAATGTCTTAGATATTGATTCCTTGGCTTTGATTAATGCCTTTAATTATAACCAACCCCGCTTGGCCAAACAGATTATTTCTAAAAATGAGCATAATCAGGTTATTGAGGAGGCGCCTAAACAGGAGGATGGCATTACCTCTGGAGCAGTAGCCTTGCTTAATATTGGTGCCTCAGTAACCAATATCAATATCTTAGAGAATGGGATTCCCCATTTTACTCGCGATATTAATGTTGCTGGTAAGGAACTTGCCCAAGAAGCCTCTCAGGAGGTGGCCATAGCCAATTTCGTAGCCGAGATTAGGAAATCATTTGATTATTACGAGGCAGCAAGTACAGCAATTATAAAAAAGATTTTTTTAAGCGGTGGGGGTAGCCTGATTTCTGATTTGGGCAGCAGCATTGAGAATTATCTGGGGATCAAAATAGAACAATGGGATCCGTTTAGTAACTTTGAATTTGCAGCGGGCTCGAATAAAGAAGATATCCAGAAGAATTCTGCCCAGTTTGTAGTAGCCGTGGGTTTGGCACTGCGCTAAATTATATTCACGATGATTGAGATAAATCTACTTCCCGAAGATTTAAGACCAAAGCAAGTAAGATACATAATCCCACCCGAACTACTCTTGATTATTCTTTTATTAGCCTTTAGTCTACCGGTTATCATGCATTTATTTTTCGGAGGCAGACTTCTTTTTAAGTCGCTCTATTATAGGTCGTTGAATAAGCAATGGACGCAACTAGAATCTCAGCGCCAAATGGCAGATGAATGGAAGGAAGAGCATCAAATTGAAAGCCAGCAGAGTACGCAACTAAGAAGTTTGATTGACCAGAGAGTAACTGTTTCTGATAAACTGCAGATATTAAGCCGCTCTTTGCCCAAAGGTATATGGTTTAATCGACTGAGTCTTAAGCCAGGGGAATTTCACCTTGAGGGTTCGGTAATATCGCTTAAAAAAGACCAAATGAGTCTGCTTAATGCATTTCTTGGCAGCCTTAATCAGGATAACCGCTTTTTTAATGATTTTATTCGGCTGGAGTTAGGTCGGGTAAACATGCGTACACTGGGTGGTTATCCAGTAATGGATTTTGTGGTAGAAGGCGAATTAAAATGAAGAAAATTAATCTTCAAGAACTTCTGCAAACCAGCAAAAAAATCAATTTCCAGGAAATATTAGACAAAATTACCCAGGATAAAAAGACATTAGCTTTAACAATCCTGGTGATAGTTATAGTTCTGTTTTTGGATTTCTCCTTTGTCCTAAAGCCTCAGCTGCGTGCTTTAAGTACAATCAATCCCAAGATTGCTAAGCTAAAGATTGAGCTGGAGAAGCTTAATTTAGATTCAATTAATATGCAAAGACAGTCAACAACAGGGATTAAACCCAGACAAATAAAAAAATTGCTTTCACCTGGTCAGGTGGCCTGGGTAATTGAGGAGATTTCCCACATGGCCAATGAGCATGAAGTAGAGATATCCCAGATAAAACCGAGTCGTAAAACTGCGACCACTGGCTTTTCTAAACAACCCGCGCAATCCGATAATTATTTACCCACCCTCATTGACTTAGAAATATCTGCGGGATATCATCAACTCGGTAGATTCTTAACCGATTTAGAAAATTATTCTATATTACTGGAAGTTGAAGAACTAGATATAATGCCGATTGAGAAGTCATCCTTTGAGCATGCAGTGAGATTACAGATAAAAACCTATGTTAGCAAATAGAAAGAAGAATATTTTATTTTGCTGTTTGCTTGGTTTACGTTTAGGCCTGTTTATTTTAGGTTTCTCATTGTTTGCTTCTATTTTATTCTCTCAGGATGAATTTATTTACGACGATGAAGGCAGGCGCGATCCATTCATGCCTTTGGTAACCCGCGATGGCCGTCTGCTCATTCTGGAGCCGGTTAAAGCAGAGAAAAAAATTCTCTTAGGAGGAATTATTTATGTTGAAAATGGAATTTCCTATGCTATAATTAACGGCGAAGTAGTCAGTGTAGGTGATTATATTCTTGGTCATTGTGTTTTTAGCATTGAAGAGAATAAGGTGATTCTCATAAAGGATAGCGAACCAGTAGAATATATTTTGGACATGGAAAAGGAGGGTCTATGAGTAAATTAAAGATTATCCTGGCGGTGATTTTGCTTTGTCTGTTAGGGGTAGTTAATCTGTCTTCCCAAGAGGTAGAGGATACAATGGTTCCGACAACAGAAGAAGAGGTAGG
This sequence comes from Candidatus Omnitrophota bacterium, assembly GCA_050122705.1. GTDB lineage: Bacteria > Omnitrophota > Gorgyraeia > Gygaellales > JAHJCI01 > JASFIK01. The sequence continues at coordinate 4,014 of JASFIK010000067.1, forward strand.
GGAATTGGCTCCCGAAGAGATTGTCTCCCTGAATTTTAAGGATGCTGATATCAGGAGCGTACTCAGGATTATTGCTTACAAATCCGGGGTGAATATTGTATCTACTCCAGAGGTAAGGGGAGCAGTTACGATTATGTTGAAGAATGTCCCCTGGGAGAGGGCATTGGAGACAATTGTAAGAACCTATGGATTTGCTTACGAATGGATAAGTGATGAGGTAATTATGGTATCTACATTGGAGAGACTGACTGAGCAGAGAAGGGTTCAGGAAGAGGCAGCTGCCCAGGAGCCGATGGATACCGCCACATTTATTTTAAACTTTACTAGGGCAGAGGATATAAAAGTGGCAATGGAAAAGTTAATTTCTGCAAAAGGCAAGATTACGGTTGAGCCACGCTCCAATGCCTTGATTATTACCGATACCAAGTCTAACTTAGTTAAGATTGGTAAGATAATCCAAAGGCTTGATAAAGTAACGCCTCAGGTTACCATTGAGGCAAAGATAGTCGAAGCTACTTTAGATGACGATGATAAGTTAGGTATTGATTGGACAACCAAGGTTACTCTAAGCGGAGCAAAAAGACCGGTTACCTTTCCTTTTCAGACATTTGAGGGTGCGAGAAACTATTATCCTGTTCCTGCCTACGAATCCTCCTATGAATCAGGTATGTGGACAATAACTTCAGATTTTCCTTTTGGTGGAGAGGGATTTTTCTTTCCCGGTCAATCACATGGTTTTAGCTCCTTTCCTGGGGCACAAGCCTATTTTAAGGATGGTGTCCTGCAAGGAGATTTTGCTTTTGGGACCTTGGACTTCAGTCAGTTTAAAGCAGTCTTAGAACTCTTAAAATCAAAATCAGATACTAAGATTGTCTCTAATCCGCGCATTACTACCATAAATAACGAGGAGGCAAAAATAATTGTAGGAACGATTGTTCCCATACCTATATATGAATATAGCAGGGAAGCAGGTACCAGGGTAATTGCCGGTTACAGGGATCAAGAGATAGGGATAAAACTTTCAGTTACCCCCAATGTAAATGAGGAGGAATTTGTTACCTTAATTGTAAAGCCCAGCGTAGATGAGATTATTGGCTGGACTGGCCCAGATGATGAAAGGCCGATTATCTCAACCCGTAATGCCAATACTAAGGTAATGATAAAGGATGGGCAAACCCTGGTCATTGGCGGGCTGATTTCTGAAAAGAAAATCAAATCTAGAACCAAGGTTCCAATTTTAGGGGATATACCGATATTGGGATTTTTCTTTTCCAAAAGGGATGATACCTTAGATAAAACAGAGCTCATAATCTTTATTACTCCTCGTATCGTAAACCCTGATTAATCCAAACTCAAGCATAAATATATCTTCCATTACCAGTCAGAGATTTATTTCTTTGTGTAGAGGAGTGTTTTTTAAACGGCGTTTTACAATCCAAGTAAAAAATGCATAAGGAAATCTTAATTAACGCGGATTTACCGGAAAAGCGCGTAGCCATTGTTACTGACGGAAGGTTAGAGGAGTTCTATATTGAGCAACCTGGCGATAAGAATATCGTGGGAAATATTTATAAAGGGCAGATTGAAGCAGTGGTTCCATCACTGAACGCTGCCTTTGTTGATATTGGTCAGAGCAAGAAGGGTTTTCTTTATCTTTCCGAGATTGAATACAGCGCTTATGAACCAACTGAAGAGATTAGGCCTGCAATGCCCCTTAAATTAAAAAAGGGAGATGAGGTATTGGTACAGGTAGTTAAGGAGGCATATGGCACAAAGGGTCCGCGTATCTCCGGGCATATTGGATTAGCCGGTAGATATTTAGTCTTGGCGCCTCAGAATGCTCATTGTGGAATTTCTCGACGCATCGAGGATGATAAGGAAAGAAAGCGCCTGAGATCCGTCTTGGAGGGGCTTAGGCTGCCCAAGAACGTGGGTTATATTGTACGTACTGCTGCGGTTGGTAAATCGCCCAGAGAACTTATGCGCGATGCCCGCTTTCTCTTTAGATTGTGGTCAAGGATAAAAAAAATCTCTTCCCGCCGCACCGCCCCTAGTTTGGTATATGAGGAATATGACTTAATCCTGCGGGTAATCCGCGATTCGTTTACTGAGGAAGTAAGTGTAGTTTGGGTTGACGCAAAATCTGAATATCGCCGTATTCAGTCATTTATCCGTCCGTTTGCCAGGAATCTAAGCAGGCGCATCCATTTTTATAAAGGAACTGATTTGTTTTTCGAGAGAAATATCGAGAAGCAGATTAACAAAATCTTTGAAAGATATGTTTATTTGAAATCCAAGGCATATATTGTTATTGAGCCAACTGAGGGCCTGGTGGTAATTGATGTTAATAGCGGAGGATTTAAGAGGAATGTTTCTCCAGAGGAAGCAGCTTTTAAGATTAATGCCGAGGCAGCAGTGGAGGTTGCCCGACAGCTGCGCCTGCGTGATTTAGGCGGCATCATTGTGATTGATTTTATTGATATGGAGAAAGAAGGCCATCGCAGAGAGATTTCTAATATCCTGAATCGTGAATTGAGCAAGGATAAAGCCAAATACGATTGCTTAGGCATATCGAAGTTTGGCCTGACTCAGTTGACTCGTGAACGCGTACACAATACTGTCCAGGCACAAATCTATCAGGCCTGTCCCTATTGTCAGGGAAGGGGAAAGACAAAATCAACCCTGAGCCTGTGCACCTTGGCTTTTCGCCAGCTAAAGCGTTATCTTCAATCCAATCACCCTAGCCAGGTCAGCGTAAGCCTTAACCCAGCAGTCACTTCTTTAATGGAAGGCCATCGAGACCTGCTGCGCATTTTAGAGCACAAATTCCGCACCAAAATCAACCTTCTTTCCAATCCCACTCAGCATTTGGAAGAGATAAAGATAGCTTGATTTCTCGCCTTTTATATGATAATATGTAAGTCTAAATTAAGGTTAAATTTATACCCCTAATTTATGTTCACTGAAGGTGGTATGAATTTTGGGTTTATTTAAGGAGGAAGCAAAGTGTATGCAATTATTGAGGTAGGGGGAAAGCAATATAAGGTAGAGAAGGATGATATTATTGATATCGAGCGTCAGGATAAACAGGAAATCCAGAATCTTATCTTAAATCGGGTTCTCCTGGTAGCTAAAGATAAAGATATTCAGGTTGGTCAGCCGTATATTAAGGGCGCTAAGGTATCATGTTCAGTGCTAAACAATTTAAAAGCCCGCAAGGTTATCTCCTACAAGTATCGTCGGAGAAAATCCAGCTCCTGGAAAAAGGGACATCGCCAGTTACTTACCAGAATTAGAATAAAAGAAATAGTTTGTTAGTAGGCATGTTCATCGATGAGGCAAGAATTTATGTTAAAGCAGGAGACGGAGGCAATGGCTGCCATAGCTTCTATCGTGATAAATACCAACGTCGGGGAATTCCTGATGGAGGAAATGGCGGTCGC
>JASFIK010000068.1:0-7339 GCA_050122705.1 Candidatus Omnitrophota bacterium
TTACTGCCAAGATTGTCAAAAGAAAAATCTCAATATATGAATTACCCATTTCTTATAGGGGCAGGGGTCTTAAACAGGGTAAAAAAATTAAGCCCAAAGATTTCTTTATTGCTATTCAAACACTGCTTAGGCATAGGTTCATGGATTGATATATTCCCTTTTCTTTCTTCTCATTTTCCGTTATTAGTAGTTTGCCTCTAGATATAAATGTGATTTATTATTGCTTTAAGTATGGATGATTTAAGACGGTTTTATTTTTCTGGACAGTTAAATCAGGGTAAGTTATAATGGGACTTCATAAATATGAAGGAAACAGAATAACCACGGGGCGTGGCTCAGTTTGGCTTAGAGCGCTTGGTTTGGGACCAAGAGGTCGACGGTTCAAGTCCGTCCGCCCCGATTAAAAACTATTTTGCGCCTGTAGCTCAGCCAGGCCTTTCGCTTTAATCATAGACCCCCTCGCTAAATTGCTTGCAATTTTGGAATTTGTGATAAAATATGATATAGAAAACTTGAATCCCTGCTCTCCGTAGAGCGGATTCTCGCATAGATGTATGCCGATAGCGATAATCATAGCGGTAATAGTAGGCCTATCATTCGGTTACGCGATAGCGATTGTCTATCAAGAGAAGCAGCGCCCTTCACTAGACACCAGTCCACAAACCCCGCCTGAACTGCAGAACGTATCATACTTGGAGGAGAAGATATGGTATGAGTCAGAGCTGAACCTGCTCTTTAAGTTCAGCGAGAAGTTATCCATAACCACTGGTTATAAGAAGGTAGCGCAGTGCATTACCGAGACTGTGCATAATTTCTTACCGGTTGAACGGTCTGTGCTTCTTATACGGAATCGAGATACTCAGGCCCTTGAGCTTGCCTGCGCAATCGGGTGGAAGTCTGCCTCTGGTTCGGACTTCGTTATACAAAACGAAGAGAGTATATCCGGGGTTGTGATGCGCCGTAAAGAAGCATTGATTGTTAAGGATCTCCAGAAAGATGATTACCTGAAAACATTGAACAAGGAGGATTATCTCCAAAAAGCATTTATTAGTGTGCCGCTGCTTTTTCAAAAAGAGATTTTGGGCGTCATTCACGTCTGCGATAAAAGATCACCCGGTGATTTCGCCCAGCGGGAGGCATCGGTGGTGACGGATATTGCCCGTTTGGGAGCAATGGCCCTGCAAAATGCCTGGCTCTATGAAGAGATGTCCAAGAGAGCAGTAGAATTAAAAATGGCCTACGATGAATTGAAAGAGATGCAAGATAAGTTAATCCAATCGGAAAAACTCAAGGCTATTGGTCAAATGGCAAGTGGCGTAGCCCATGAGATGAGAAATCCTATAGGAATTATAATGCAGGGACTTGCTTATATGGAACAAACAATATCTCGGAAGACAAAAGAGCCAGGTGAGACTTTATCTATAGTTAAGGAGAGCGCGCAAAGGGCAGATAGGATTGTAACCTCGCTTTTGGATTTCTCTAGAGCTACGCGGCTAGAATTACATCCAGAATACGTTGACTCTATACTAGAGAGCTCCTTAAATCTGGTAAAAACAGAGTTAAAGAATATCGAAGTAGTCAGGGAAATCCAAGGAGATCTACCAAAGGTTTTAGTAGACAGAAATAAACTAATACAGGTATTTATTAATCTGTTCATGAATGCAAAACATGCAATGCCTGAGGCAGGAAAACTTACTATTCGCAGTTTTGCTAAACAACTGGAAGAAACAAGAAATAGTAGTATAGAAGAGAGATTAGATTATTCTTTCGAGGCTGGAGAAAAGGTGGTTGTTGTTGAAATTGAGGATACAGGAATAGGGATTTCTAAAGAAAACCTGAAAAAAATCTTCGATCCTTTCTTTACTACAAAAGGCATGGGCAAAGGGACTGGTCTTGGGTTATCTCTAAGCCGAAATATTATTATTATGCACAAAGGGTTAATAGAGGTAGAAAGCGAGGAGGAAAAAGGGACTAGGGTAATTATTACTTTAAGAATTTCCAAGTAGCAAGGAGGAGTAAATGTATAAAAAGAAAGTATTAATTATTGATGATGAGGAGAATTTTTGTAAGCTGGTTAAGAAAAATATAGAACAGACAGGTGAATTTGAGGTACATATAGCAACAAATGGTGACGACGGTATTAAGTTAGCTAGAGGGTTAAAACCGAATTTGATATTGCTCGATATAGTAATGCCGGGCATGGATGGTGCCGATGTTGTTTCTCTAATTAAGAATGATGAGAGCATAAAAGATACCCCTATTGTATTTTTGACTGCAATAGCAAGAGAGGGAGAGGCCGCTTCTCGTAGGGAATATTCACTTTTATCAAAGACAGTAACTGTAGGAGAACTTATAGCGTGTATTAAAAAAAATCTTAGATGATGAGTACAGCCTTGAACTTGAAATAGTTCTCCAGATCTTGTACGCAGCTTATTCAAGAGACAGGATTAGAATGAATAAAAAACAATTGATAATTATTTATCATTGGGGATAATAAATACGCGCCTGTAGCTCAGTTGGATAGAGCATCTGCCTTCTAAGCAGAGGGTCGCCTGTTCGAGTCAGGCCAGGCGCGCTAAAAACATGAAGCTCTGGAAAAATACACTCATTGTAATATTAATATTTTTGACTTTACTGTTTAGCGCAATATATATATGGGTTAAAGTCAAAGGTAGGGAATTTATGACTGAGAGGTTAGAGCGTGCGCTAAATAAAAAAGTAAACATTGGCTATTTAGGGTTAACTATGCCCCTGGCTTTAGAGATAAGAGAGATAGAGATTGAGGGATTGGCAAATATCGATTACATTTATATTTCTCCTCATTTATTTGGATTGCTCAGCGGGAAAATTATACTCAATAAAGTTATGGTTTTAAGACCAGAGATCAATTGGGTGGTGGGATTACCTACTAATCTGACGGTAAAGAAGGAATCAGAAGATGCAGAAATAGATGAGGTCTTAGCGCAAACCAGGGAAATTTTAGGTTCTCCCAGTCTCGGATTTAAACAATTTCCCAGGATAATTATTAAATATTTAAGAATAGAGGAGGCAAGCGTCAATTTCACCGATAAGGCTGTTTCTGAGACCGGGGTAAAGTTAAGCTTAGAAGAGATTTTAGTTGATGTAAATAATTTGTATCTTTTTCCCAAATCAGCAGTTACCAATTTTCAGCTAACCGCAAAGATTCCTTGGCAGGAAGATTCTGGTAAAGGAATAGTTTATGCTTCTGGCTGGGTTAATCTTTATCGAAAAGAAATGCAAGCAAGATTAGAGATTGAAGATATTGATGGTATATCTCTATACCCCTATTATTCTAAATGGGTGGATTTAGAGAATTCTCGCATTGAACGAGTGAGGCTTAATTTTTTCAGCGATATCCAGGGAATGAATAATGAACTTATAGCCCAGTGTCGATTAGAGTTAACTGATATTAAATTTAAGCCACGCCCACCCGAGCAACCCGAACATAAAGCAGAAAAGATTGCTACGGCAATTCTCGGGCTGTTTCGTGCCCTCAATCAGGGCAGGGTAGTATTGAATTTTACGATAAAGACAAAAATGGATAAGCCGGAATTTAGTATTGATAATATTAGTCAAGCGGTAGAAGAGACAATTAGTAGAGCAATCAATTCAGAAAAGATTAAAATTGAAGACATAGCAATTCTTCCCGCTAAATTTTTTAAGGGCATGACAAAGGGAACAACTGAAGCAACCAAAGCAATTATTAATGGAGCGCTTTCTGTCGGTAAGAGCCTCTTAGATGTCCTTAAGACAGAGGATGAACCTAGGTTAAATTCAGAACAGGATAAGCTCTTTGCGGAATAGGTTTTGGCTTATTTATCAGGTTTTGTAGGAATTACTCTCTGAGATATTGATTGGTAAGGTGAAGGTGAATTTTGCCCCTTGCCCTTTTTCGCTTTCTACCCAAATTCTTCCTTGATGTAATTCAACTATTTCTTTTGCAATCGATAATCCCAAGCCAGTTCCACCTATATCAGTTGCGGTTCTTTCTCCTACCTGTTGGAATTTATCAAAAACCTTATTAAGATCTTCTGGAGCTATTCCCACACCATTATCAGCTATACTAACCACAATCTGCTTATCCTTTTCTTGTAATTTAGCCTGTATGGTAATTTTTCCATTACGGGGAGTAAATTTTATGGCATTGCTTACGATATTATTAAGAACTTGGATAATCCTTAAGTGATCTATCTGGATTTGAGGAAGGTTATCTTGAGTTATTTTTTCAATTTCAATAGCCTTTGTCTTAGCCCAGGCACTTACGCTTTCACAAACGTCATTAATAATCTTCTCAATAGAAGTAGGCTTGAGGTTTAGCGTCATTTTCTTATCCCCAATCTTAGCCAGGTCTAAGATGTCATTAATCAGGTGCTGTAGCCTTTCTAAATTACGCTTGATAATAGTCAGGAATTTTTCTTGAATATCGGTTAGAGAATCAGCAGACTGTTCGAGTATCACTGACAGAGAATTCTGAATAATGGCAATTGGGGTACGCAGTTCGTGGGTGACCTTAGAAACAAAGTCCGATTTTAATTTCTCTAACTCCCTTTGTTTAGTAACATCACTTAGAACAGAAACCATCCCTACGGTCTTGCCATTTTCATCTTCTATCACCGCGGTACTTGACCTGAGTATTTTCTTGGTATCAGCCTTTTGACTAGCCAGTTCGATTTCTTTGTCTCCTGATGAAGACTCTTGTACTAATGAGATGAGTTGCTCATCTTTGATATCTTCTAAAACTGATTTACCGATCTTTCTTTCCTTTTCAATACCGAGTAGCTTTTCTGCCGCAGGATTCATTAAAAGCACCTTGCCTTTTGCATCAACCACCACCAAGCCTTCAGCGATGCTGCGCACTACGGATTCAGTCTGTTGCTTTTCCTTTTGTACATTAACTATTTTCTGTTTCTTCTCTTCGATAATTTCTTCATATTTTTGACCTAATTCCACCCTAACCGCATTTGTTCTTTTCTTTAATTCGTCATTAACGATATCCACGATTTTTCCGGATACCCTTTCTCGATCACCAATAGAATCGGATAAATTAGCTATTTGTTCAGAGATCTGCCCGGAAATATCTTCAGATATCGCTGATGCAGAAGTCTGCACATCGTCTCTGCTAGCTAAGGGGCTACGCTTTTTTATGGCAACATCTTTTGCACCTTCCCTTTTAGCAAAAACAAACAGGAGCATGGCAACTATTATGGCAAGAATTATGGTTATCCCAAATACTAAACGAACAGATATTTCAGGCTTTGCTTCAGGAGATGCTGCGTAAGCAATGACTCCCCAAATAATAGCGATAAACGCCGCGATTAAGCTAACCCTTACGACGGTTTTTCTCATCCAAACTCCTTCTACGACTTAATTTACTTTTTTAAAATTTACTGCCCTTAGAAACTGCCACTATATTAAATCTAAATTTTATTCATTTCAAGCAAAATTTGCAGTAAAATATAAAAGCTTTCTTAATCCAAAAAAATGATCCAGTACACCTCAATACAACAATATGATAAAGTCGTGTTTTATTAAAATAAGGATATTAATTACCTTGACAATGTATATACATGTGCTATAATAGAATTATGAAAGAGAAGCAGCTAAATATTCGGATAAGCCAAAAGGATAAAAAATTTCTTGAGAAAGATGCCGAGGGTGTACAGAGGAGCGTAAGCAATCTTCTTTTATGGTGCTGGAAGCAATGGAGAAAAACTAAAAAATAAGGAGGGGCGATGGGTAAGCAAGAACTGATAGGGGTATTATGGCTGATGCTTTTTTTTGCATTACCTTTGACTTGTTGCAATGGGCAGGAGTTATCAAGGCAAGAAATAATGCAGATAGCAATTAACAAAGCTGAAGAGTTAGGGTATGCTACTGAAGAAACGGTGGTTGTTTATGATGAAGGTAATCTTGCATTAAAAGATTGCTTCTTGCGGGAAGGGGTTTCTATTTATGATGAGGAGAATGATGAATGGGTACCTCAAGGATCCTCTACTCCCGAAGCAGAAATCCCTTCATTAAAAAACAGAAACTATCAAACTGTCTATTTTAGAACCGAAGAGTTAGTTTTAGGTGGCGACCTTTGGATCTTGATAGATAAAGATACGGGCGAGGTAATAAGTTGGATGATTGCAGAATAACCGCATCCAATAAAAGTAAAAAGCAGCTCGCTCTGGGCAAAAGCGGGATATAGGAGGACAACCTTTTAAACTCCTTATTGTTTTGAGATTCTGATGGTATAATTGGAGCAAAGCAAAGAAATAGAAAATATTTGGACAGAGGTATGATATGCGAGAACGAAGAAGGTTTGTAAGAATTACTGAGAGTTTGAAATTATCCTATGAAGTTATGTCCCAGGCAATGGTCAGAGATTCTCTCACAAAGGATATCGGTCAAGGAGGAATAAGGTTTCTTTCTCAAGAGTTCATCCCGAAAAATAGTCTTTTAAAAATAAGACTGATCATTGAAAAGATACCTTTCTCTTTCGAAACATATGCTAAAGTTGTATGGGTAAGACAGGAGTCTCGGCGTGGGAGATATGAGATTGGTGTAGAATTTACTAATATATCTACAGACGCTGCAAAGCAACTTATTGCTTATTTAACTAATATTGCAGCCGGGAAATAACTATTTATAATATAAATATTTCATAAATATTTCTTACTTTGCTCATAACGTAGTAAGACGGCAGCTTAAGAAAGGGGGAGAGGAATGGAAACAATGAGTAGAAAGAGTCTAACCGTAGCCTATATTTTGGCGTCTGTGGGATTTGGTGCTTGGTTAGGTATTATGAATCCTTCCAAGGCTTCGGCATTAATTATTGGCTGTTTTACCGGAACAGTTGTTTTAATTATAATTTCAGTAATTGCGCTGAATAAAGAAAAGAAAACAATAGTTAAATGATGTAAGAACAATAAAATAGTCAAAATGGTGGGTGTAGCTCAGCTTGGCAGAGCACGAGACTGTGGCTCTCGGCGCCGCGGGTTCAAGTCCCGTCACCCACCCCAACATCTCCTATCTCTGTGTAGAACAATGCGTGATAATGAATCCTCGACGGGAAGACCTGTCGGGGATTTTTTATCTGGCGATGTCCCTAGGGCTTGTGGCGTTATTGCCGTCGAAGAATCCTGCGCTATTTTAAAACTAGATTTCCGTCGGGGAAGAGGGTAAATTTTAGAGAGAATTTTAAGAAAATAGGCCAAAACCTCTCTTAGTTTATGGGCGCTAGTTTATGGCTTATTGGCCGATATAATCGAGTTTTATCTTCAAGAATTAGCTATAAACTAAACGCGAGGGAAAATAATGAAGAGAGAGGTTA
>JASFIK010000069.1:0-7279 GCA_050122705.1 Candidatus Omnitrophota bacterium
ATCATCTTACAGCTGCAGAAAGGAAGGAAAAAGGCATTGAGACACTGCCTGATAGCTTAGGGCATGCGATTGCAATAACCGAAAATAGCCAGCTTGTAAAGAAGATTCTCGGAGACCACATCTTCCCGAGATTTGTTGAGCTAAAGAAGAAGGAATGGGATGATTATAGGATTCAGGTTCCAAAGTGTGAACTTGATAGATACCTTTCAATCCTATAATTAAGAAATTTGCCCCGCTAGGAACTCACCTTCCTGCGGGGTGAAAAATGTCTGTTGATGCACAAAATTTAGGCAAATAATGGAAAATAAAATTACAAAGGAAGAGAAAGGATTTGGGCTTATCAACTTGATTAGAGAATTCGAGGATTTCTTTATGAAAAGTAAACAAGAAGATCTATACGAATTTGTGATTCAGGCAGTTGAGAAGCCTCTGATTGAAAGGATATTGGAAAGGACCTTTGGAAATCAGATTAAAGCAGCTAAGATCTTAGGAATAAATCGCAATACCCTAAGAACTAAAATAAAAAAATTGGATATCAGAGTCGAAAAATGGAAATTTTAAAAGTTCCGCAAAAACAAGGACTTTATGATCCGCAGCTTGAACATGATTCCTGCGGAGTGGGATTCGTCTGTAATATCAAGGGCGCCAAATCTAATGTTATTGTGAGGCAAGGTATAGAGGTCTTACATCGCCTGGCACACCGTGGAGCAGTAGGCTCAGACCCTAAAACCGGAGACGGTGCAGGAATTTTGATTCAGATACCAGATGAGTTTTTCAAAAAGGTTGCTCAAGAAAATAAATTTGATTTACCAAGTGTCGGCTCCTATGGTAGCGGAATGGTATTTTTACCTCAAGATAGCCAAGAGCGTAAATTCTGCAAAGAGGTATTTAAGAAGGTCATAGAAGAACAGGGTCAAATCCTTTTAGGTTGGCGTGATGTCCCGATAGATGATTCTCACATCGGGGCAGGCGCTAAAGCAACCGAACCTGTTTTCGAGCAGATTTTTATTGCCAAAGGCAGGAATCTTAAAGATGAGCTGGCTCTGGAAAGAAAACTTTACGTTATCAGAAAACAGGTTGAAGGCACAATCCACACTTCTAACTTAAAACAAAGAAAAGCCTTTTATATCACTAATATCTCCTGTCGAACATTTTCCTATAAAGGGCTACTTATGCCACAACAGCTAGAGAGTTTCTTTTTAGACCTTAAGGATAAGAGTATAAGGAGTGCCTTATGCCTGGTACATTCGCGCTATTCAACTAATACCTTTCCTACCTGGGATTTGGCACAGCCTTTTAGATTTTTAGCACATAACGGAGAGATTAATACATTACGCGGTAACATAAATGGGGTAACCGCAAGAGAAAGGCTATTGGCAAGCCAGCTTTTTGGAACAGATATAGAGAAGCTAAAGCCGGTTATTGTTGAAGGAGGAAGCGATTCTGCTGCAATCGATAATACCTTTGAGCTTTTAGTCTTATCAGGCAGGCCTCTTGAACATGCAATGATGATGCTTATTCCAGAAGCCTGGGAGCACAATAGATTTATGGCTAAGGAACTTAAAGATTTCTACAAATATCACGCCTGTTTTATGGAGCCTTGGGACGGCCCGGCTGCAATAGCCTTTACAGACGGACAGAATATTGGAGCAGTTATTGATAGAAATGGTTTGCGTCCGGCCCGTTATATTGTTACAAAAGAGGATTTTGTAGTAATGGCATCTGAGGTTGGCGTGTTGGATATAAAGCCTTCGGATATTAAACTTTCTGGAAGGCTTGAGCCAGGAAGGATATTTTTTATTAATACTAAATTAGGTTGCATAGTGGGAGATTCTGAGATTAAGGAAGAAGCATCGAGACGCAAGCCTTATGGTAAGTGGATTGCCGAGAATATGGTGGATCTGGATAGGCTTATTGTAAGTGGCACTGCTAATCAAAGAACCGAGGATATCATATCGAACTTGAAGGCATTTGGTTATTCCAGGGAAGACCTTAAGATGATACTGGCGCCTATGGCCCAGGAAGGAAAAGAGCCAGTGGGTTCTATGGGTAATGATACCCCTCATGCCTTTTTATCAAGAAAACCACAGCTCCTGTATAACTATTTCAAGCAGCTTTTTGCTCAGGTAACCAATCCGGCTATAGACCCTATCAGGGAGAAATTAGTGATGAGCCTGGAGAGCTATATTGGCTGTGACCAGAATGTGCTGGATGAGACACCTGGGCATTGCCATAAACTCAGGGTGAGTAATCCGATATTAACAAACGAGGAACTGCAAAATATTCGTGACATCAGCGTCAACGGCTTTAAAAGCAAGACTATATATACCTTCTTTGATGCTGCAAGCGATAAAGAAGGTTTTGTGAAGGCGCTGGAGAGGATTTGTTTTGAAGCCGAATATGCTATTGAGAAAGGATATTCCTTCATAATTTTAAGCGACCGGGGAGCTGATAAAGAAAATATTGCGCTACCTTCGCTCTTAACCACCAGTGCTGTGCATCAACATCTGGTGAGGAAAACCATACGTTCACAGGTGGCAATAGTAGTTGAGAGTGCAGAGCCCAGAGAAGTGCATCATTTTGCTTTGTTATTTGGCTATGGTGCAGATTGTGTAAATCCATATTTAGCTTATCAGGCAATAGAATATCTGGTTTGCGAAAAACAGGTTACCCTGGATTCGAAAAATGCACTTAAGAATTACAACAAGGCATTAATCGAAGGTTTATTAAAAATATTATCCAAGATGGGGATATCTACGTTGAGAAGCTACAGGGGGGCACAGATATTTGAGGCATTGGGTTTAGATAGCGAGCTGATAAACAAATATTTTACTGGTACGGTGTCGCGCATTGGAGGAGTTAACTTATTAGAGATAGCTGATGAGACAATAACAAGGCATAAACAGGCCTATCCTGACAGAGGCACAGACAATTCTTATTTAACCAGCGGAGGAGTCTACCAATGGAAAAAGGACGGAGAATTACATTTATGGAATCCTGATAGTATAGCAGCTTTACAAGATGCTACGCGGGATAATGATTACGATAAATACAAAGAATTTGCTCAATTGATCAACAACCAATCAGCTGATCCAGTAACTTTACGCAGCCTGTTTAAGTTTAAACAATGTCGCTCTATCTCTATCAATGAGGTTGAGTCTGTTGAGAATATTATGAAGCGTTTTGCTACTGGTGCAATGAGTTTTGGCTCGATCAGTAGTGTTGCGCATGAAACCATTGCTATTGCTATGAATCGAATCGGAGGTAAGTCTAATACCGGCGAGGGTGGGGAAGATCCCAACAGATTTATACCTTTGCCAAACGGAGATTCAAAGAGGTCTGCCATAAAACAGGTTGCCTCCGGAAGATTCGGAGTGACCATAAATTATTTGGTAAATGCCGATGAGATACAGATTAAGATTGCCCAAGGGGCAAAGCCGGGTGAAGGAGGCCAATTACCCGGACATAAGGTAAGTGAGATTATTGCCCGAACCAGGCATACCACTCCGGGAGTTACTTTAATATCTCCTCCGCCTCACCATGACATATATTCTATTGAGGACTTGGCACAATTGATTTTTGATTTAAAAAATGCTAATCCTTACGCCCGAGTGAGTGTAAAGCTAGTATCAGAAATAGGAGTAGGAACCGTTGCTGCAGGAGTGGCTAAGGGTCATGCGGATATGATTCTTATTTCCGGAGGAGACGGAGGAACAGGCGCATCTCCAAAAAGCTCAATCAGACACGCAGGTCTGCCTTGGGAATTAGGCCTTTCTGAAACGCATCAGACACTTTTGCTTAATAATCTTCGTTCCAGAGTGCGTCTACAAACCGATGGGCAGATGCGTACCGGACGCGATGTAGCAATTGCTGCTTTATTGGGAGCTGAGGAGTATGGTTTTTGTACGGCAGTATTGGTAGTAATCGGCTGTGTTATGTTAAGGCACTGCCATTTGAATAACTGCTCAGTGGGTGTGGCAACACAAGATAAAATTTTACAGAAAAGATTCAGGGGCAGGCCGCAATATATAGTGAATTATTTTCATTTTGTAGCTGAAGAATTGCGTCAGATTATGGCTGGCCTGGGTATAAGAACAATGGATGAGATGATCGGGAGGACAGATCTCCTTGAGGTAAATCAGAACTGTATTTCTTTAAAAGTAAAAGGACTTGACTATTCAAAGATTCTCTACAAGCCGGATCTTCCCAAAGAGGTGGGAAGGTTTTGTACATTAAGACAGGAAAGCGGGCTGGATACTGTTTTGGATAAAGAGCTGATCAGGATGTGTAAGGATACTCTTGATAAGAATACACCGATTGAGCTTTCGCTTAAGATAAATAATACTAACAGGGCAACGGGGGCAATGTTAAGTGGTGAGGTGATAAGAAGGTGTGGTGATAACGTATTTTTAGAGGATACCATAATTTGTAGGTTTAAGGGTACGGCCGGACAGAGCTTCGGAGCATTTTTAGCAAAAGGCATTACCTTTGAATTAGAAGGGATGACTAATGATTATGTGGGAAAGGGTATTTCCGGAGGGAAAATTATAATCTATCCTGACCAAGAGGCACATTTTAGGCCCGATAGGAATATTATTATCGGCAATACCGCCTTTTACGGAGCCACATCAGGCGAAGCCTATATCAGGGGTGTTGCTGGAGAAAGATTCTGCGTTAGAAACTCAGGGCTATATGGGGTTGTAGAGGGCGTGGGTGATCATGGTTGTGAATACATGACCGGGGGCAGGGTAGTTGTTTTGGGAAAAACCGGAAGGAATTTTGCCGCAGGCATGTCAGGCGGGATAGCCTATGTATACGATGAAGACAAAACCTTCAAAGATAGATGCAATTTGGATATGGTGGAATTGGAAGAGATCCAAGAGGAGGATAAGGATACGATTTATACCCTGCTTAAGAATCACTACAAATATACGAGAAGCCAGAGAGCAAAACAGGTGATTGATAATATGAGTGAAGAATTAAATAAATTTGTTAAGGTCATGCCCATAGAATATAAGCTTGTTTTAGAAGGAGTAAAAATAGAGAAAGAGTTGGATTTGGTGGAGGCGTCTGATGGGTGATCCAAGAGGTTTCTTAAAGGTTGCCAGAGAAGACAATAAATTTAGAGAGGTCTGCGAGCGCGTGCGGGATTTTAAGCAGGTGGCTGAAATGCGGCCTGAAGAAAAATCGCAAGAACAGGCTTCCCGCTGCATGGATTGCGCAACTGCCTTTTGTCATTGGGGATGTCAGATAGGAAATTATATCCCTGAGTGGAATGATTATGTATTCCACGGCAACTGGAAGGCAGCACTCACCCTATTAGAGGCTACGAACAATTTGCCTGAGGTAACTGGCAGGGTTTGTCCTGCTATATGCGAATACGCCTGTGTATTAGGTTTAAATGATGATGCGGTGACTATTCGCGAGAATGAGTTAGCAGTTGTAGAATTCGGATTTAAAAATGGGTTAATAAAGCCAAGGCAGATAAATAACAGAACCGGCAAAAAAATCGCAGTTATCGGCTCAGGTCCAGCAGGTTTGTCTTGCGCTGCGCAACTTAATCAAGCAGGCCATAAGGTAATTGTTTTTGAACGGGATGATAAGGTTGGAGGGATATTACGCTACGGGATACCGGATTTTAAATTAGAAAAACATATTATTGAGCGGCGTATTGATATATGGAAGAAGGAGGGTGTTGACTTTAAAACTGGGGTGAATGTAGGGAGAGACTATCCGGTGGATAAACTTTTAGCTGAATTTGATGCTATCAGTTTGGCTGGTGGCTGTCGCGTCCCCAGAGATCTTAAGATAGATGGTAGAGATTTAAAGGGGATACATTTTGCTATGGACTATCTGACTCAGTCAAACCAGCGCTTAGGCGGCAGGAAATTTGCCAAAGAGGAATTAATCGATGCCAAGGATAAAATGGTGGTAATTATCGGCGCAGGGGATACCGGAGCTGATTGTATCGGAACAGCGCAAAGGCAAGGCGCAAAATGCGTGGTGCAGATTGAGATTTTAGCTCAGCTTCCTGAATGTAGGCCTGTAAATTCTCCTTGGCCAAAATATCCGCTGCTTTTAAAAACCTCCTCCTCTCATGAAGAGGGATGTCAGCGCTATTGGGAAGTCAAGACAAAGCGCTTTATCGGAGAAAAGGGCTATGTAAAGAAGCTTTCTTGCACAAAGGTAGAGTCTTTAAAAGAAGTCCCCGGAAGTGAGTTTGAGATTGAGGCGGATTTGGTTATCTTGGCGATGGGTTTTTTACATCCTGAGCATTCAGGGATGCTTTCTGAGCTTAATCTTGAATTTGATGAGTTCGGTAATGTAAAGACAGACAAAGATTATATGACCTCAACTAAAAAGGTATTTTCTGCAGGAGATATGCGTCGTGGTCAGTCATTAGTAGTTTGGGCAATTGCAGAGGGAAGGCGTTGCGCGTATTTTATGGATAAATATCTGATGGGCAAGAGCTACTTACCATATATTTAAGAGAGGGCAGTAAAGATGATTAGTACAGGAATAAAGGGTTTAGATAAGATAATTGCTGGCTTAAGAACAGGGGATAATGTAGTCTGGCAGATAGACGATATAAAGGACTATATTAATCTGGTAAAGCCTTTTGTGCAACAGGCGCTAAAGGAAAAAAGAAAAGTCATCTATATGCGTTTTGCCACACACAAAGAGATACTTAAGCCTGCGAAAGAGATAAAGCGCTATGAACTGAACGCCTCTTTAGGGTTTGAGTCTTTTACTGCTAAGGTAAATGATATTATTACCCGAGAAGGCGAGGGTACATATTATGTATTTGATTGTTTATCAGAGCTGCTCCTGGCATGGGCCACTGACCTTATGATTGGAAATTTCTTTATGGTTACCTGTCCGTATCTTTACGAACTTAAAACCGTAACCTATTTTTCGATACTGCGCAATAACCACTCTTTTAAGTCTATAGCCCGGATACGCGAGACAACTCAATTGCTTATGGATGTCTACCATTGCGAAGATAGCTTTTATATACATCCCTTAAAGGTATGGAATCGATATTCTCCAACTATGTTTCTTCCACATCAAAAAGAGGGCAATAGTTTCATTCCCATTACCGATAGCGTAAATGCAGTAAAGATATTATCGTATATCCGCGAGAGGGGAGCAGAGAGCGCAAAGAGGCACCTTGATTACTGGGACCGCTTATTCCTTGAGGCCGAAGATTTGGTAAGGAAATCAGCCTCAAAACAGAAGATCAAAGAGACGATGAGGAAACTCTGCAGCATAATGTTAA
>JASFIK010000070.1:0-7247 GCA_050122705.1 Candidatus Omnitrophota bacterium
AACAGGTAATGGTCGGCGCGGGAGAGGAAAATTCCGGTGTAGTTGATATAGGGGATGGTCTAGGAGTTGCCTTTAAAATAGAGTCGCACAATCATCCTTCGGCAGTTGAGCCATTCGAGGCTTCAGCTACAGGAATTGGAGGTTGTCTGCGGGATATATTTACCATTGGTGCAAGGCCAGTCGCAGGCTTGGGTGCTTTGAGATTTGGCAGCCTGGATAATCAGAGGGTCAAATTCTTATTTAAGGAGGTTATCAGGGGTCTGGCCCATTATGCCAATACCGCAGAGGTGAACGCAGTGGGAGGAGAGGCCTATTTCGATGAGAGTTATGAAGGTAATCCCTTGGTGAATGCGTTTGTGGTAGGTGTAGTAAAACACAATAATATTGTCCGAGGCACAGCATACGGAATAGGAAATCCCGTATATTATATCGGAGGAGATACCGGCAGAGACGGTGTAGGCGGAGCAAGCTTTGCCTCTAAGGAGATAACTGAGGAATCTGCCGAGAGTAAAAGCGCAGTAGCTATAGGCGACCCAGAACTGGGCAGGCGGTTAAGAGGGGTATGCCTGGAATTGATCAAAAAGGGTCTGGTTGTGGGAATGCAGGATATGGGCGCAGCTGGCCTTACCTGTTCTTCATGCGAAACAGCCTCAAGGAGCCAAACCGGTATTGAGATAGACGTTGCTTTGGTTCCCCAGAGAGAAAAGGGAATGACCCCCTATGAAATACTCTTATCCGAATCTCAAGAGAGGATGTTGGCTATTCTAAAGGAAGGCAAGGAAAAGGAAGCCCTAGATATATTCAAGAAATGGAATATCAATGCAGTGAAAATTGGGAAAGTAACTGATGACAAGATGATGCGGGTTAAAGAAAACGGGGTTGTGGTTTGCGAAATTCCAGCAGGGGCTTTAACCAAGCAAGCGCCGCTTTATAAAAGAGAGATAAGGCAGCCCGCATATTTGCAGGAAACCCAGAATCTTACCCGCGAATCTTTGAAAGAGCCTGATGACCTGAATAAGGTTTTATTACAACTCTTGGATTCTCCTACAATCGCAAGTAAGGAATCAGAGTATCAGAAATTTACTGCAGTGGATAAAGATGAGGTTTTAGTGGGCGCGGGTTCTGATGCGGCTATAATTAAGGTTAAAGGTACTAAAAAGGCCTTAGCAATAAGCGTAGATTGTAATGGTAGATATTGCTACCTTAATCCCTACAATGGAGCAATGATGGCAGTGGCAGAGGCAGCCAGGAACATTGTTTGTTCCGGGGGAAGGCCACTGGCGATTACTGATGGTTTGAATTTCGGTAATCCGATGAAGCCGGAGAACTACTGGCAATTCCAGAAATGCATAGAGGGACTGGCAGCCGGATGTAAAGCCTTAGACACGCCGGTGATTAGCGGAAACGTCAGCTTTTATAACGAGAATCCTAAGGGCGCAATAGACCCCAGTCCGATGGTAGGGATGGTGGGCCTTATCGAAGATGCGGATAAACATGTTACCCAAAGCTTTAAGCGCGAGGATGATTTAATCGTGCTTTTAGGTGAGAATAAAGCTGACCTTTCAGGCAGCGAATACTTATATATATTCCACCGACAAAAAAAGGGCAACCCCCAAATAGATATGGATATGGAGAAGGCTGTCCAGGATACCTGTTTGGAGGCGATTAAATCCGGCCTGGTTAATTCTGCCCATGACTGTTCTGAGGGAGGATTGGCAGTAGCCCTGGCTGAATCATGTATTACAGATAAGAGCCGAATGCTGGGAGCGGCAATAAAATTGGATGACTCCGAAGGCAGTGATAAAAGGTTAGATGAAATCTTGTTCGGTGAAGCGCCTTCCAGAATAGTGGTTTCTGTGGATAAGGCTAAGATAGGAGAGTTAGAGGTAATTGCCAGAAAGCATTCGGCCCCTTGTCAGGTTTTGGGTAAAATCGCTGGCCAGAGACTTACGATTCAATACAAAGAAAAAACGATTATAGATTCCTCATTAGCAGCATTGAGCGATGCCTGGAGGAAGGCAATTCCTTCACGATTAGCAAAATAAAGCTAAAACTAATCAGTTTTCGGCAAACGAGGAGTAGATTATAAAATTTGAACAAGCGAACCCTGGTTAGTATAATCCTACTTCTGGTTTTAGGCTTTTCAGTATATGCAAACAGCCTGCGGGGAGTATTATTCTGGGACGATGAGATAACCGTAATAAATAATGTCTTCCTGCGCAAGCCCTTATTTTATCTTAAGGATATATTCCTCAGTACCTATCACAGCGGAAGTGGCGATACCCTTAACTTTTATCGCCCCTTGGCTACCCTTTCCTTTGCTCTGGATTATCATTTTTGGAAACTCAATGCATTAGGATATCATTTAAGCAATGTTATCCTACATCTGTTAAGTGGGACGTTTCTGTTTTTGCTGCTGCAGAGGATTTTTAATAAACTCTCCTTAAGCACTTTAACCGCAATCCTGTTTTTAGTGCATCCCATAAATAGTGAGGCAGTAAATTATGTTTCCAATCGTACTGATCCACTGATGCTGTTTTTCTTTCTTGTCTCATTCTACCTCTATGTTGCTTACCGACAGAAGGGCAATAAATACTTCCTGATTAGTTCAGTGATTACCTACATCCTTTGCATATTATCCAAAGAGATGGGGCTGATTCTGCCACTGTTCTTATTAGCCTATGAGCTGATAATTCCAAATGGCGCAAAGTTAAAATCTAAGGATAGCGGAATAAAAAGACTCATTCCGCTGATTAGTTTTGCGGGGGTATTTATAATTTATGTAGCTTTGCGCTCAACCATACTCAATTTCTTAAATATCAATCTGCTTACCCAAGGTGCACAAAAAGAACCGTTTAGTCATGATTTGATTATTCGCTTCTTAACCCATGCCAAGGCAGGATTGATTTATCTTAAGCTGTTTTTCTGGCCGGTGAATCTACATATGGAATATGATATG
Source organism: Candidatus Omnitrophota bacterium (assembly GCA_050122705.1). Taxonomy (GTDB): domain Bacteria; phylum Omnitrophota; class Gorgyraeia; order Gygaellales; family JAHJCI01; genus JASFIK01. The sequence continues at coordinate 2,960 of JASFIK010000070.1, forward strand.
CCGGCTGTTTATTCGCGTAGCGATATGTTCGGTTGGTTAGCGCTCGTATCGCTAATATTGTTGGCTGGTATTATTTTTTATCTGGGCAAAAACAATAAAAAGGTCATCTTTGCTGCAAGCTGGTTTATTATCGGGATTCTCCCTGTATCCGGGATTATACCGATTAATAATGTAGTATCTGAGCACTATCTATATCTTGCTTCCAGCGGGTTCTTTCTTCTCCTGGCTTTAGGTATGCTATGGCTTTTATCCATTGTCAAGATGAGAATTTTTGCTGGTATCTTTATAATTCTCTCAATTATTATCTTAGGTACCTTGACTATCCTGCGCAATCGCGATTGGCATGAGCCATTAAGGATGTATCTGGAAATAATTAGTCAGACCAAACAAAGCTTTCGTGCGCATAACAATGCCGGGGTTGAGTATTTCCGAAGTGGCGACTTGGTCAAGGCAGAGCAATACTTTCGCAGTTCTTTAGAGATTCAGCCTACCTATGCGCCAGCGATAAATAACCTGGGGGTTATCTATAGAAGAAAGGATAATATTGCTGAGGCAGAAAGATTATATAAGGCAGCTATTCAGGCAGACCCTGATTATCTGCTTGCCCATGAGAATCTGCTGGGGATATATTTTACTCAGAACAGGATAGAAGAGGCAAAAAATGAATTAGGCAGGATTTTAGAAATTCATCCCCATCATCCCCAGGCAAAAGAGCTGCTCAATCAACTCAGAGATAGATAATTAGAGAGTGAGGTAGCTTTGGGATTTGCATTGGCTTTGCGAGTAATCTGTGGTAAAATTAGGGCTATGAGTAGGTTCAATAAACCGAAGGAGTAAAAGATGAAGAGTTATGTATTAGTTCTGTTATTTGCAGTAATGCTTTTAGCTTTTACGCCCCAACAGGCTTTTGCTCAAGAGGAAATGATGGCTGAGCAAGAGGAGGAATTTTTAACTGAAGAGTGGCTTTTGGGCGATGTGATTGCCATTGATTCAGAAAATAATCAATTAAGAGTAGGTTATATTGACTATGATACTGAGGAAGAAAAAGAAATTTCTATTCAGGTTGATGTTCAGACTGGGTACGATAATGTTAGCTCGCTTGGCGAAATTAAGATTAACGATGTAGTTTCAGTTGATTATATTGCTGATTCTCAAGGTCAAGCCATAGCTTTAAATATTAGGGTTGATAAGTCTGAACCTGAGGTTATGGAATAAAAGATAAGCTAATCTGATTATATGAGGATTTTTATTGATACAGCTAAGATTGAGGAAATCAAAGAGGCAGCGAGTTGGGGTGTGTTGGACGGGGTAACTACTAATCCGACACTGGTGGCCAAGACTGGCAAGGGTTTTGATGAGGTTGCCAAAGAGATTATTAAGATAGTTGACGGCCCAATTAGCCTTGAGGCAATAAGTCAGGATACCGAAGGAATTATCAGAGAGGCAAGGCAATTATCCAAGATTCATAAGAATATAGTGGTTAAGATTCCCATCACTGAAGATGGCTTAGCAGCGATAACCGTTTTAGCCAAGGAGCAGGTTAAGACTAATGTTACCCTGGTTTTTTCTCCTACTCAAGCCCTGTTAGCAGCTAAGGCAGGAGCAACTTATGTCAGTCCCTTTGTTGGTCGGTTAGATGATATAAGCCAAGATGGGATGGCAGCGGTCTCTGAGATTCTTAGTATTTTTAGAAACTATTCCTTCTCAACAGAGGTAATTGTTGCTAGTATACGCCACCCTATGCATGTAGTAAGAGCTGCCTTAATGGGCGCTCATATTGCCACTTGTCCATTTACTGTGTTGAAGGCTTTATTTAAACATCCCTTAACTGATATTGGTATAAAGCGATTCTTAGAGGATTGGGATAAGGTTCCCAAGAAATGACTGCAAAAAAACCCGCCAAAGGCAGTTCATACAAAAAGAAGATTGAGGCGCTTTCCAAGGTAAGTCAGACGATTACCTCAAATCTGTATCTGGAAGATATCCTTAAGCTGATTATTCTAGTTACTGCCGAGGTAATGAATTCAAAGATCTGCTCTTTGCTTTTGCTTGATGATGAAAAAGGAGAATTAGTCATTCGAGCTACTCAGAGTGTAAGTGAGGCTTATAATAAGAAGCCGAATATTAAATTAGGAACAGGTATTGCCGGTCGGGTAGCTAGAGAGAATCAATCAATTGCGGTTATGGACGTAAAAGAGGATGTGCGTTATATAAACCGGGATATTGCCAAAAAAGAGAATCTTTGTTCTCTGTTAGCGGTTCCTCTCTGCGTAAGGGGTAAGGTAATCGGAGTTCTTAATAGCTACACCTCATATAGGCATAAATTTAGCAAAGAAGAGACAGATATTTTAACCTCAGTTGCTAATCAGGCAGCAGTGGTAATTGAGAATGCCAACCTAATGCTGAAATCCAGGATGATTGAAGAGGAGCTGAAATCACGCAAGTTTGTTGAGCGGGCAAAAGGGATTTTAATGAAATCGCAAAACATATCCGAGGAAGAGGCATATAAGAAGATTCAGAAGCAGGCAATGAATACCCGTCGGACTATGCGCGAGATAGCTGAGGCAATCATTCTGGCCAAGGGATTAGAATAAGATTCTCTATAATATTCTTGACAAAATCCAGGCGTGTGGTATTATGTGTAAAGTAGTAAGACAAAGGCGTCAATGTAGAAAGAACTACATGGGCGCCTTTTCTATTTTTAGGCATAAACAACAGGATAATAAGATTTTTAAAATAGATTATTATTTTAGAGGGGGAGAACAATGAAACCAATTAAGGTTATTCCGTGTTTGGATATCAAGGATGCGCGCGTAGTTAAGGGAATAAAATTTGTTAATCTTCGGGATGCGCGCGATCCGGTTGAGGCAGCAATTTGCTATTGTAAAGAGGGGGCAGATGAGTTGGCGTTTTTAGATATTGCTGCTACAACTGAAGCAAGGCCGACTAAATTGGAGTGGGTAAAAAGGGTAGCCGATGTCGTAACCGTTCCCTTTACCGTAGGAGGGGGCATCAGGAATCTGGAGGATATACAGGCCCTATTTGACTTAGGGGTAAGCAAGGTTTCCATAAATACGGCAGCAGTGCGTGACCCGGACCTGATTAAGCAGGCTTCGGAGAAATTCGGTAAAGAGAAAATTGTAGTAGCTATAGACGGAAAGAAGAACCCGCAGGGAAGTAATGCGCCACATTTAGAAGTCTTAATCAGTGGCGGCAATGAAACAACCGGCATGGATATTGTAAAATGGGCAAAGCGGGTTGAGAAATTAGGCGCAGGTGAGATTCTTTTAACCAGCAAGGATGCTGACGGAAGTAAAGAGGGTTATGACCTGGAAATGACCAGAGCAGTGGCTGAGGCCGTATCTATTCCGGTAGTTGCTTCTGGCGGAGCAGGAAAATTAGAGCATCTTTATGAGGCAGTGGTTAAGGCAAAGGTAGCAGCAGTGCTGTGTGCCTCGGTATTTCACTTTGGCGAGATTTCCATTAAACAGGCAAAGGAGTATTTAAAGGAAAAGGGTATTCCGGTATTTGGCACAAATTAAAAGATGCAGAAAAAGGGATTTGACAACGAGAAATATCTGGCAGAGCAATCCAGTTATATCTTAGAGCGGGTGAAGAAATTTGACCACAAGCTCTATCTTGAGTTTGGCGGTAAACTTTGCTTTGATTATCATGCTGCGCGTGTTTTGCCTGGTTATGACCCGCGGGCAAAATTAAGATTGTTGAAGATGCTCGGTGATAAAATTGAGATTGTCTTCTGTGTATATGCTAAAGACGTAGAGATAGGCAGGTTACGCGGTGATTTTGGGATGACCTATGATACGGCAACGTTGTTTATGATTGATGATTTAAAGGATTGGGGTTTGAATGTTTCCAGTGTTATACTAACCCGCTTTAGCAACGAGCCCCAGGTGGTTAGATTTAAGAACAGGCTACAGAGTAAGGGTATTGCTACATACGTCCATCAGGAAATATCCGGTTATCCATTAGATGTGGATAACATTGTCAGTGAAAATGGCCTGGGTAAGAATCAATATATTGCCACCAAGAAGCCAATTGTAATTATTGCTGCACCCGGACCCGGCAGCGGGAAGTTAGCCACCTGCCTTTCCCAGATGTATCATGACCATAAAAAAGGGATTAATTCAGGCTATGCTAAATTTGAGACATTTCCCATCTGGAATCTTCCCTTAAAACACCCGGTTAATGCGGCTTATGAATCTGCCACCTCTGATTTAAAGGATTTTAACCTGGTTGACCCATTTCATTTGGAAACCTATAAAGAGGA
>JASFIK010000071.1:0-7167 GCA_050122705.1 Candidatus Omnitrophota bacterium
AGAGTTAAAAATAAAGCAAATAATCCCTCGCACGCATAATATAAAGAGTTTTCAATTCCGGGTAAAGGGGCGAGTTGATTTTAAGCCAGGGCAATTCTTACAAGCATCAATTATGGTTAGGGATAAACAAGAGAATCGTTATCTTTCGGTATCCAATTCACCCACTGAAAGAGACCTTATCGAGTTTACCAAGAAGATTACGGATAGCGAATTTTCTCAGGCATTGGATAAAATGAAACCAGGGGACCACGCGAAAATAAAATATCCTTATGGAGTATTTACATTTGAAGGAGAGCATAAAAAGATTGCCTTTCTCTCAGGGGGGATAGGGATTACTCCGATAAGGAGTATTATCAAATACATTGTGGATAAAAAATTAGATACAGATATTGTGCTTATTTATGCAAACCGCACAATTAAGGATATTGCCTTTAAAGATGAATTTGAGCAAATGCAACGGGCACATCACAAATTAAGGGTTGTCCATATTCTTACTCAGCCCGAAGCAGGCTGGCAAGGCAAAACTGGGCGCATTGATGCAAAGATTATCCGTCAGGAGATTCCTGATTATGCGCAAAGGAAATTCTATATCTGCGGACCTCCGGCAATGGTAGAGGCAATGAAGAGAATAATTCAAGGTGAGCTGGGGTTGCCTAAAGAAAGTATAATTACCGAAAACTTTGCTGGGTATTGATAAAAACATGCTTCCCGTTGACTTGATTATATTTGATTTAGACGGCACCCTGATTGATTCCCGGCAGGACATTGCCAATGCAGTTAATTTTTCCTTAAACAAGGTGGGGCGTGGTGAAAAAACTATAGCAGAGATAAGTTCCTATATCGGCATGGGGCTGGATGACTTAATCAGGAAGTCATTGGGTGAAAGTAAAAGCCATCTTTTTGATAAAGCAAAAGCACGCTTTGAGGAATATTACAGAGAACATTGTACAGATAATTCCGTTCTCTATCCACAGGTTAGGGAGACATTGGAATATTTCAGGAACAAGCGAAAGATAATTATTACTAACCGGAATTATGAGTTTGCCAGGCTAGCTTTAAAGGCAACCGGCATAAGTGGCTATTTTGAGGCGATTATGGGAGGAGATGATATCGGATGTATGAAGCCATCGTCATGCCCATTGGATAAGTTGATGCACAAATTCAATATTAATAATAAACAAAAGGCAATAATTGTCGGAGATATGGATATTGATGTGTTAACCGGTCGAGCTGCAGGTATTATCACTTGCGCGGTTACTTATGGGATAGGTAGAAAAGAGCAAATTGTAAAAGCAAAGCCAGATTACATAATCGACAATCTGCGGCAGTTAAAAGATATAATAAATTAGTTGTTTTTTGGACACTGATTATGATGAATCATAAAAAATGCATAGAGTGCAGCGAATACAAGAATTGTAAGGATTCCTTTGCTTCATGGATTTTCTTTATAATCGGATTAATTGCAACTGTGGCTATTCGGGTGGTAACTGTTTTAATTGGCTTAAACCCGGTTTATGCTAAGATTGCCTGGTATATTGGAGTGGGAGGTTTTTTTGTATTTTTCGTGTATAAGTTTAAGGTTAATCAGAACCGCTCTAAGTTAATTAGTCAACAGGACCTAGTAGCTAAGATTAATCAGAAAAAACAGCTAACCAATGAGGACTATAGCCTAATCAGCTCAATTCTTTGCGGCCTGAGCTCAAAGAAGGAGAGAATCAATTATCTGTTTATATTTGCGCTCTCAGCAATAGCCTTAATCTTAGCTGTTTACATTGATCTATTAAGATAAGGAGTAAATTATGTCAGCCATAAAAATTGCACCCAATCTATATTGGGTAGGGGTGATTGATTGGAAGGTAAGGAATTTCCATGGGCATACCTATACTACAAAAAGGGGAACCACTTATAATGCCTATTTGATTTTGGATGATAAGGTTACCCTCGTGGATACTGTCTATGGGCCTTATACACAAGAGATGATTGAGAGGATAAAAGAGATTATCGAGCCTGAAAAATTAGATTATATTATTGCCAATCACGTGGAAACCGACCACTCCGGAGCGCTCCCGGAAATATTAAAACTTTTGCCCAAGGCAAAGCTTTTCGGCACTGCCAAATGTAAAGATGGGTTATCCAAGCATTATTACCCTAATGGCAATGCTAATTGGGATTTTCAGATAGTAAAAACCGGCGATAAATTAAAATTAGGCAAGAAAACCCTCACCTTTCTGGAAGCCCCCATGCTTCACTGGCCAGACAGTATGTTCAGTTATTTAATAGAAGATGCAATTCTCCTTCCCAATGATGCCTTTGGTCAGCATTATGCAACCAGTGAAAGGTTTGATGACCAGGTTGATCAGGCAATACTTATGGACGAGGCAGCAAAATACTACGGGAATATCCTTTGGCCCTTAAGCCCCTTAGTCTTAAAAAAGATTGAAGAGGTTGAGAAATTAAATATCCCTATTAAGATGATTGCTCCCAGCCACGGGATTATCTGGCGAAAAGAGCCGATGAAGATAGTCAAGGCATATTTATCTTGGGCAAGGAATGAAACCAAAACAAAGGTGGTGGTGGTTTATGAGACGATGTGGGGGGCAACAGAAATGATGGCAAGGAAGATAGTTGAGGGCATACAGGATTGCGCAGTCAAGGTAAGCCTATTTGACATAAATCTATCTGACCGCACAGAGATAATTAAGGAGTTGCTTGATAGCAAGGGATTTATCATCGGTTCCTCAACCCATGACAGTAGCATGCTTTCTTCAATTGCTGGTTTTTTACATTTCCTGGGAGGCCTTAAGCCAAAGAACAGGGCAGCTGCAGTATTTGGCTCTTATGGTTGGTCAGGAGGAGCTGTAGCGGAAATTGAAAACTTACTTAAGCAGGCGGGGATACAGACTATTCAACCTCCACTTTCGATTAAATATATTCCGGATGAAAATGAAATCAAACGTTGTTATGAGTTTGGTAGCGATTTTGCTAAGGCAATAAAAAGAGACGGGAGGTGAGAAGGATGGGTTGTGGTTCCTGCAGGCCAAAAAAGACAAAGAAAAAGGCAAAGAAGAAGAAAAAGTAAGGGTAAGAAAATAGGAGTATAAGGAAAGGAGTAAAGGCGATGGCGAGGTATCGCTGTACAGTTTGCGGATATGTCTATGACCCGGTGGTTGGCGATCCGGATAATGGGATAAAGCCAGGTACAGCATTTGCTGATTTACCAGATACCTGGGTTTGTCCTGAGTGTGGCGTTGGTAAAGATATGTTTGAGCAGATTAAGGAGGGAAACAATGAGTAGAAAATCAATAAGAAAGATAGCAAAGACTAAAAAGGGTAGCCGCTATACCTGCTATACCTGCGGTCTGATAGTAACCGTAGATAAGACTTGCGGGTGCGTTGATGCCTGTGATATAATCTGCTGCGGTAAAGAGATGAAGCCAAAATCGTGAAGCGGCTGAGCGAAAATATAATCCAATTTTTCCAAAACCAGGGTTTTGTGGTTGTCTCTACGATTGATCGAGAGGGAATCCCGCATAGTTCTTGCAAGGGAATAGTAAATATAGATAGCCGCGGTTTAATCTATTTACTTGATCTCTATCGCGCAAAAACATACGAGAACTTAAAGCGGAATCCGCGTATTAGCATTACTGCGGTTGATGAACACAAGTTTATTGGTTATTGCCTAAAAGGCAGGGCAAGAATAATCGCAAGCAGTAAGCTAAAACCTCGGATTATCAGGGCTTGGGAGAGTAGGCTTACCAGTAGAATAACTCGCCGGATTATTAAGAATGTTCAGGGAGAAAAAGGGCACGCCCGGCATCCTGAGGCTCTCTTACCTAAACCTGCATATCTGGTGGTTATGGAAATAGAGGAGGTAGTTGATCTTACTCCGCTTCCACTAAAATAATCAGGATAAGTTTATACAAGGAGGGATAACATGGCAGTAGAAAAGGTAGGAGAAAAATATAAATGCAATGTCTGTGGTAATGAGGTTACTGTAACAAAAGTAGGCGGTGGTGAACTTGTTTGTTGTGGACAACCTATGGAGAAAATAGGGTGATAAGGAGGTAAAATTATGGGTAAATCTATAAAGGGGACAGAGACTGAAAAGAATCTGCTTGCTTCTTTTGCCGGAGAATCACAGGCAAGGAATCGCTATAGCTATTTTGCTTCTGTAGCCAAGAAGGCAGGCTTCGAGCAAATATCAGCAATATTTTTGGAGACTGCTGATAATGAAAAAGAACATGCCAAAAGATTCTTCAAGCTTTTAGAAGGAGGAGAAGTCAAGATTCAAGCCAGCTATCCGGCAGGGGTAATTGGGGATACTGCCGCGAATCTGGCAGCAGCTGCAGCTGGAGAAAATCTTGAATGGACAAAGCTTTACAAGGAGGCAGAAGAAACTGCAAGAAAAGAGGGTTTCCAAGAAATAGCTGTCCAGTTTAAAGAGATAGCAGAGGTAGAAGAGCAGCATGAAAAGAGATACCGAAAATTACTTAAGAATATAAAAGATGGCAAGGTCTTTAAAAGGGATAGTGTGGTTAAATGGAAATGCCGAAATTGCGGCTATGTTCATGAGGGTAAAGAGGCACCTGATAAATGCCCAGCCTGTGCACATCCACAAGCCTTTTATGAGCTTCTTTGCGAGAACTACTAAAAAATTAGACAATGAGAGTTTTAGGAATTAACGGTAGCCCCAGAATAGGGGGGAATACAGATGTCCTACTGGATAAGGTTCTGCAGGGAGCTAAGGCCGGAGGCGCCAGGATAGAAAAGATTATTCTAAATAGGCTTAAGTTTTCTGCCTGTCAGGAATGCGCCAATGTCAGGGATGATGGCACCTGTATAGTAGAGGATGATTTGCAGCCTGTGTATAAAAAGATTGAACAGGCAGATGTTATTATCCTTGCTTCTCCCATATTCTTTGGTTCTTTAAGCGCGCAAACCAAGATGATGATCGACCGCTTCCAGTGCGTCTGGAGGGTGAAATATATATTAAAAAAAGATATATTTAAGCGAAAACGTAAAGGTATTTTTGTGTGTGTAGAGGCTTCCCACCGAGAAGACTTCTTTACTAATGCAAAATCAATAGTTAAAAATTGGTTTGCTACAATTAATGCAGATTATCAGGATGAGTTTTTTTGTTCAGGGGTTGATGAGAAAGGAAGTATATTAAAACATCCCGATATTTTAAATAAGGCATCTGAATTAGGCGAAAAAATTACCAGGGACATCCTTTGACCTGAATACAAGGGTGTCCCCATTTTGACAAATTGAAGTAAATCTAGAATTTAGGGGACACCCTCCCGAATAGCTGAGAGGGCGTCCCTTGAAGGGATGAGAGGGTGTCCCTGAGAGGAGGGGAGAGATTATGAAGGGTTTTGTGTGTAAGGTTTGCGGGTTTATATCTATAGACGGGAGCGCTCCGGATAAGTGCCCGGCTTGCGGTGCACCAAAGACATCTTTCCAAGAAAAGGAAGAGGCGGTAAAGACTGCCAAGGATGCCAATAATTTAACTGAGCTGGAGAAGAAGCATATACCGGTTATTACTATAGTAAAAAAATGCGGTTTGATTCCAGAGGGATGTCAGGATGTGCATGTTAGGGTGGGCCAGATACAGCATCCCATGACTGGGGAACATTCTATTGTACATATCGATTTTTATATTGATAACCAATTTATATCCAGGGTAATATTAATTCCTGATAAACTCAATCCAGCAGCAGCCCTTCACCTGAAGGCAGGAGGCGGTAAACTTACTGTGATTGAGCTTTGTAATTTGCATGGCGCCTGGATTAATCAGGCAGATTTATAATTAAAAGGGAGGATAAGGTATGGGTAATGTATTCGCAGGAAGCGAGATAGTGGAATTGGGAATTCAGATAGAAAAAAACGGCAAGGATTTTTATAATGCAGTTGGGGCAAAATCTAATAATCAAAAAGCCCAGGAGATATTTAGATATCTGGCAAGCCAGGAAGAAAAGCACATTACTGCTTTTGGAAAGATATTAGATTCAGTGAGTAAGTATGAACCGCCTGAGTCCTACCCAGGAGAATATTTTGCATATATGAATGCCTTGGCCAGTGAGCATATATTTACCCAAAAGGATAAAGGTAGCCAGGTAGCCAAAAATGTAACTGGCGATAAACAGGCAATTGATTTGGGGATAGGGTTTGAAAAGGACTCGATTATTTTCTATGAGGGAATGAAACGGGTTGTGCCAGAATACGACCAGAAGGTTGTTGATCAGCTGATTGAACAAGAGCAGGAGCATTTAAGGCAGCTGTCTGACTTAAAGAAGGAATTATAATAAGTAAGGACACCTCTGTTGCTTCGCTTTGCGAAGCAAAGCGGCGGGGATAAGTCCGAACTTACCCCCACTGATTCGTTTTGCATTCGCAAAAGCGAATCAAAACGGTGGGGGGCTGATTGAAGGAGATTGCTATGGCCAAACAAGTAAAAGTGTATAGTACACCTACCTGTCCGTATTGTCGGGGAGCAAAGCAGTTTTTGAAGGATAATCAAATAGAATTTGAGGATATTGATGTTTCTGCTGATCAGAAAGCAGCAGAAGAGATGGTCCATAAATCAGGACAGATGGGGGTCCCGGTCCTGGAGATCGATGGCCAAATCATTACTGGTTTTGATAAAGGATCTATAAGCAAGGCATTGGGATTAAGCTGATTATTTAAAATATGTTTGACCTAATTATAATCGGCGCAGGTCCAGCCGGTATAACTGCCAGTGTTTATGCTGCCAGAAAAAGGCTGGACTTTTTAGTGATTAGTAAAGATATTGGTGGCCAGGCAGCACTCAGCGGCGATATCGAGAATTATACCGGCTACCAGTTTATCACTGGGCCTGAGTTGGCGGGGAAGTTCAAGGAGCATATGCAGGCCTTTGGCATAAAGTTAAATTCCCCTGAAGAATCAAGGGATGTAAAAAGAGAAAACAACCTGATAAAATTGGTTACTGATAAAGGTGAATATCTTTCCAGGACATTAATCATTGCTACCGGCAGCCGCCCCCGCCTTTTAAATGTTCCCGGAGAAAGGGAATTCAAAAATAAGGGCGTAACCTACTGTGCTACCTGTGATGGCCCTTTGTTTAAGGATAAGTCAGTGGCTATAATCGGGGGAGGGAATTCTGCTTTAGATGCGGCGTTACAGATG
>JASFIK010000072.1:0-7112 GCA_050122705.1 Candidatus Omnitrophota bacterium
AGTCTCGGTGGTTTGCGGACCTCCAATCATGATGAAATTTACCACGATGAAGCTTATTGATTTAGGTTTCAGTCCCGCCAATATTTATCTTTCTATGGAAAAGAATATGTCTTGTGGATTGGGTAAATGCGGGCATTGCCGGATTGGAAAATATTATGTGTGTAAGGATGGGCCGGTATTTAGTTATGATAAATTAAAGGATATACCGGATATTTGGGATTGATTGATGAAGCGCCTATTTATCGATTTAGAGGTTTGTAATAAATGCCCTGATTGCGTAGTTAAGTGCAGTTACTTTTACCATCCGCAGAATAACGGCATAACCAATCTACGCGAGTATGCTACCTTTGCTCTTTTCTGCCGGCAGTGTGAAGAGGCGCCCTGTGTTAAGGCTTGTTATCATGATGCATTAGAGAAACAGACAGACGGAATCCTGAAGCGTTATAAGATGCGCTGTTCAAGCTGTAAATCCTGTAGTATTGCCTGTCCGTTTGGCACAATATTCCCTGATTTTATTCCCTATCTTGATTCAAGTTGTGATTATTGTGTAGGATTAACCAAGGAACAACCAAAATGTATTCCTACCTGTCCTTATAAAGCAGTTGAGTTAAGGGAGATTGAAGAGAATCCAGAGGCAGATATTTATTTTGTGGGAAAGAATCTGGCAGTACATTCAGGCAAATGGATTAAACAAGAAGTTATTCAGAAGAAAAAATGATATTATTCAATTATTTAATCTTTCCTGGGTTTTTATTCAGCGCAGTGGTTGGACTGATTGCTGGTTGGATTGATCGTAGGGTTACTGCCCGGGTTCAGTGGCGGACTGGTCCGCCCTGGTATCAGAATTTTGTTGATTTTATGAAGCTTTTAGGTAAAGAGACAATCCTGCCACAGAGCAATAAAACCACCTTTTTATTTGCTCCTTTTCTAGGCTTAATCTCAGTGACATTAGTGGCAACCTTATTGGGAAAGCTGCTGATAGATCCTGCTCAGTCTTTTCTGGGCGATTTGATTGTGGTTTTGTATCTATTAGTAATGCCAGCGATTTCCATAATCCTGGGAGCCAGTGCTTCAGGAAACCCCTTAGCCTCTACCGGTGTATCTCGAGAGATGAAATTAGTATTAGCCTATGAGCTTCCCTTTATCCTGGCAATAGTAGCAGTAATCATAAAGTCAGGAGCAAATATTAAATTGGGTCAGATCATTGGCACGCAAATAACTAATGGCGCAGTAGCAGGTTCTCCTTCAGGAATAATTGCCTTTATTGTGGCAATATTGTGCATGCAGGCAAAACTCGGTCTGGTTCCTTTTGATGTTTCTGAGGCTGAGCAGGAGATTATGGCTGGAGTACTTATTGAATACTCAGGGTTTCTTCTGGCAATATTTAAGCTGATGAAATCAATGTTATTGTATGTGATGCCGCTGTTTTTAATTAGTCTTTTCTGGGCAGCAAATATTAACATTTATTCTTTAATCGGTAAATACGTTTTATTACTGGTGATTATTATTCTGGTTAAGAATACTGCCCCCCGAGTGAGAGTTGACCAGGCAATGAAATTTTTCTGGGGACCAATTAGCTTATTGGCAACAGTTGCGATCATTTTAGCATTATTGGGAAGATGAAAAACCTAAAACTGAATGCGCTAACTAAGTCTCTTTGGGTATTCCACTTAAATGTTGGGGCTTCTTGTAATAACTGTGATATTGAGATTCTGGATTTGTTAACCCCCAGATACGATGTGGAAAGATTCGGCATAATCTTGGTAGGCAGTATTCGTCATGCAGATGTACTTTTAATCAGTGGTGCATTATCCAGAAAGGCAGCGCCGAGGGTAAAAAAGCTTTATGAACAGATGCCTAAACCAGGGGTGGTAGTGGCTTTTGGTTCCTGTTCCCTAGGCAGGGGAATATTTAAAGACAGCTATAATTCTCCTTGTTCGGTAGATGAATTTATTCCCGTAGATCTGTATATACCCGGCTGTCCACCTAAGCCGGAAGCAATGATTCTGGGTATTGTAAAATTAATTAAGAAAGTCAGAGGTAAGAAGTAATGTCTATATTAGATGAGATTAAGAACAGATTGCAGGGTAAGATAAGCGATTGGCATGAGCACAATCCCCAGCGAATATATTTTAGTGTGGATAAGCAGGATATTAGAGAGGTAGCCAGAATTCTGTTTAAAGACATGGGATTAAGGTATGCGATAGCTAGCGGCATAGATACACCTAAAGGTTTTGAGATATTATATCACTTTAGTTTCGATAAAACCGGCCAGATAGTATCTGTGCGTGTATTTATTGAAGATAAAAACAATCCTGAGATTGATTCCCTGGCAGTTATATCACCTGCCTTTGAGTGGATTGAACGTGAGATTTGGGAGATGTTGGGAATTAATTTCATAGGACATCCGAATCTAAAGCGCCTGTTATTAGCTGAGGATTGGCCGGAAGGAAAATATCCATTGAGGTGCCAGCGTGAGCCATAAGGTTGTAATACCCATAGGTCCCTATCATCCCCTTCAGGAGGAGCCAGAGTTCTTTAAGTTATTCGTGGATGGCGAGAAGGTAATTGATATTGAAATTATTATTGGCTATAACCACAGGGGGATTGAGAAGATATGCGAATCAAAACATTTTGACCAGGTACCGTTTGTGGTAGAGCGCATTTGCGGGATCTGCTCAACCTCTCATCCCTTTGCCTGCGTTAATGCTATAGAAGACTTAGCAAAGATTGAGGTTCCAGAGAGAGCACTCTACATCCGTACAATTATTGCGGAGATGGAGAGAATACATAGCCATCTTTTATGGCTTGGCTTAGCAGGTCACTTTATCGGTTATAATACAGTCTGGATGTGGGCTTGGAGATATCGTGAGCCGCTACTTGACTGTTTTGAGATGATTAGCGGTAATCGAAATCACTATGCAATGATGAAGCCAGGGGGAGTAAGAAGAGACATGCTGGATGAACATATACCTAAATTAAAAAAGGCATTGGACCAGATAAGTCGCGCTGTGGATATGTTTAAGGGAGCAGTAATGGATGATCCAGTAATTCATGCGCGCCTAAAGGGAATTGGGATTTTGACTCGCCAGCAGGCAATTGACTGGAGCGTGGTAGGTCCAACTGCCAGGGCTTCAGGGCTAGCGATTGATGTGCGTAGGGATGATCCCTATGGCGCATATGATAGGGTAGACTGGAATGTGATTGTTCAACAGGAGGGAGACGTCTTTGCCAAGACAGTGGTACGTATATTGGAGATGTACGAGTCAATCAGTATTATACGGCAGTGTTTGGATAAGATGCCAAAGGGCGAGATTGATGCTAATCCTAAGGATATACCTGCAGGAGAGGGAATCGGACGCGCTGAGGCACCAAGAGGGGAAGTATTTCATTATGCCAGAAGCGATGGCACAAATCAGCCAATCAGATATAAAGTGCGCGCACCCAGTTATATGAACGTTGCTTCTAATAAAATTGCAGTTATTGGTGGGACAATCTCTGATGCTACGATTACCCTGGCTGCGGTAGATCCTTGTTATTGCTGTACTGAGCGGGTTGCCGTAATTGACCAGCCAAGCAATAAGAAAATACTCAATGGCTGGGATTTGATTAAACTTTCCCAAGAGAAGACAGAGAAATTAAGGAAAAGATTTAATAAATAAAATGGATGATTTTATTTGCATAAAAGAAAAGATAGACCAGATGGCAGAGCTTGCACTTTCTATGCTGGCTAATACCTTTGATGGTTTTATGAAACACGATTTGGATATGTTAAGTAATGTACTAAAAGAGGAAGATAAGTTAAATGAGATGGAAAGGTCATTGAGCTTTTCTTTGGTTGAGGCAGCTAAAGATAAACCCAAATCAGTAGATAATCGATATATTACACTCCTGGTTGAGATTATCGCTGATTTAGAAGAAGTGGGTGATTATGTAAAAGATATGATTGAGCGGATTGAGATAAAGATAAAAGAGAAATTATTTTTCAGTGATGATGCCCTTTCTGAATACAGGCACTTATATAATGTAGTTCATACGGCTTTATCAGACGTAGTAAAATCTTTGAAGATGAATGATAAAAACTTTGCCAAGAGGATTTTAGGCGATGAGGAGCATGTTGGTAAGTTGTTGGTTAAATATAGAGATGCACATACAAAAAGGCTCATCTCTGGAATCTGTGACCCGCGTGCCGGGAATATGTTCTTAAATCTCCTGGATTTTACGGCCCAGATTTTTCGCCATACCAGGTCTATCGCCGATAATATTTTAGATTTAAAATGATACCAGATTTATTAAATCTATTTAAACTCGATTACCTAAATAGCTTTGTAATCCTGTCTATTTCTATCTTCTCAATTCTGGTGGTTATCTACTCCTTAAAATTTATGCAAGGTAAAGTCCGTCTGTGGGAATATTATTTTTGGATAATCTTAACCTCACTTGCCTCAATCGGAGCAGCCTTGGCGAATAATTTAATCCTGCTTTTGGTATTCTGGGGGTTCTTAGGCCTTACCCTATATATGTTAATTAATATGGGTGGCAAAGACAGCGATAAGGTGGCAAAAAAAACCTTTATTATTATTGGCGGCTCAGATTGCTTAATGCTTCTGGGGATCGGAATTATTTACCATTTAACCGGTACATTCCAGATGGATAAGATTCATTTAGCGGTGGGTAGTTCAGGGTTAACTATATTGGCATTTTTGTGTTTGGCAATTGCTTGTTTTGCTAAGGCAGGGGCAATGCCGTTTCATACCTGGGTTCCTGACTGCGCTGAATCTGCGCCGGTTCCGGTAGCGGCGTTCCTACCCGCAGCCTTAGATAAATTGTTAGGTATTTATCTTCTGGCACGAATATGTTTGAACCTGTTTATAATGAATCGAGCAATGAACATACTTCTGATGCTTATTGGAGCATTTACCATTATCGCAGCAGTGATGATGGCTTTGGTTCAGCATAATCTTAAGAGATTATTGGGATATCATGCTGTATCCCAGGTGGGCTATATGGTTTTAGGCATTGGTACGGGCATTCCCATAGGTATTGCTGGTGGCATATTTCATATGCTGAATAACACAATATATAAATCCTGTTTGTTTTTGACTGGCGGCAATGTCGAGAGTAAAACCCAGACAGCTGAGCTTGATAAACTGGGTGGCTTGTCTAAGATAATGCCGCTTACCTATACATCCTGCTTGATAGCCAGTTTGGCTATATCCGGAGTTCCGCCGCTTAATGGCTTTGTTTCTAAATGGATGGTTTATCAAGGGTTAATTTCCCAGTTACGGGTTATGAGTCCTGGATTGCGAATTACTAGCATTCTATGTCTGGCAGCAGCAATGATTGGGAGCGCTTTGACCTTAGCATCTTTTATGAAACTAATCCACGCTACCTTTTTAGGTCAGGCGCACAAGTCACCAAACATAAGGCATAACGAGGTATCATGGACAATGTGGCTTCCCTGTTTGATATTAGCAGTTATCTGTATTATTTTTGGTATCTTTGCTTATCAGGTACCCTTAAGGTATCTGATCTGGCCAATATTGGCAGATAAAACTTTCATTGGATTCTGGTCTCCGGGATTAGCCACGATACTGATAATTATAGGATTGATATTAGGATTGATTATCTTTAAATTAAGTAAACTAAAGTTATCTTTTCGCCAGGATTCGCCATTTGTCGGTGGTGAGACAACTGTATTGGATGAAGGTAGGGTTTCCGGAATTGAATTTTATAATACAGTAAAGGAGATAGGGCCCCTGGCAAGAATGTATAAACTTGCCGAGGCAAAATTCTTTGATATTTATGACTTAGGGCAAAAGGGAGTCTTTAGGGTAACTAATCTCTTGCGTTATTTACATAATGGAGTTTTGCCTACCTATCTGGTGTGGTGTTTGTTGGGAATGATGGTAATGTTTTTTGTATTGAGATGATTGAACTACAGCTATTATTATTATTTATGATTGTGGGTGCAATAATTGCCGTGGAGGCGCGTGATTTACTATCCAGCGTGGTAGCGGTAGGAGCAGTGGGCCTGGGGCTTTCTTTAGCCTTTCTTGTATTAAAGGCACCAGACTTGGCAATTACCCAGTTGGTGGTTGAGATATTGTGTTTGATTATTCTTATCCGCGCTACCATAAACCGGGATTTACCCTTGATTAAGGATGGGCGTTGGCATTTTAACACCATTTCCACCTTGGTATTTATTGTTGTTTTCTTAGGTCTTGCTTATATCTCTTTAAAGGATTTACCTGTGTTTGGCCAGCCCTTGCTTAGGGTGGCGCAAAATTATTTAAGTCAGGGATTATACAAAACCGGAGCAGCTAACCTTGTCTCATCAGTAATCTTAGACTTCCGCGCCTATGATACCCTGGGTGAGGCAACAGTGTTATTTACTGCGGTAATGGGGGTTTTGGCAGTAATGAGGAAAACCGGACGCATAAAAGACTAATTATGCCTAATAAACAAATTAATAATAAACAAACCGGCATGACATTAATTGTCAAGACTATCACTCGCTTGACTGTAGGTTTAATCTTGCTCTACGGAATCTATATTGTCCTACACGGTCATCTTACTCCGGGTGGAGGGTTCCCTGGAGGGGTAATCATTGCCTTGTCTTTTATCCATCTGATGCTGGCGTTTGGCAAAGAGACTGCTTTAAATAGGTTAAACCAACTACGCGCTTCATTTTTTGAAAGCCTGGGAGCAATTATGTTTCTGGGCATTGCCTTATTAGGTTTCCTGGGCGGATATTTCTTTGTAAACTTTATCAATAAGGGTGAGGCGTTTAATCTGTTTAGTGCAGGGATAATCCCCCTATGTAATATTGCCATATGCCTTAAGGTAGGAGCAGGCTTGTTTCTTATCTTTGTGGCTTTGGTAGTTCTATCTAATCAGGAAGAGAAATGAGCATATATTTCTTATGTTTAGTGCTGTTTAGTATTGGGATTTACTGCATATTACGCAAGAGAAATCTGATTAAAATTATCATTGGCTTAGCAATTATTGAATATGCGGTGAATCTATTTTTCATCCTGGTGGGTTATCGTATGCATGGCCGGGCACCGATATTGGCTAGGGATCAAGAGATTCTGAATATGGTTGATCCG
>JASFIK010000073.1:0-6992 GCA_050122705.1 Candidatus Omnitrophota bacterium
GTGCCCGAGTTGCAAAGAAGCATATGAACCTGACGAACAGCAATTAGGTGGAATAAAACTTAAAACCGAATTGATTTATCGACCGCATGGCTGTCCTGAGTGTAATCAGATTGGCTATCGGGGCAGGATCTGTATTGCCGAGGTGATGGTGATCAATGATGTTATTCGCCAACTTATTACTGAGCGCGCACCTTATGAAAAGATCAGAGAAGTAGCATATTCTCAAGGGATGCAGAGTCTTTATTCTTCAGGATTGAAGCAGGTTGAAGAGGGGGTCAGTTCTCTTGAAGAGGTCTTGTCAGCAACCCTGGGAGTTATTAAGGAATAATTTTTAGTTATGCCGAGGTTTGTTTATATAGCAAGGGATAAGACAGGCAATAAGGTTACCGGAACCGAGGAGAGTCCTAGTCAGGATGAATTGATTGCCTGGCTGCAAGCCAAAAATCTGGTAGTAACTAACGTTCAGTTAGAATCAAAGGTAGTTACTAAAGAGGTTAAGAAGCAGCGCTCCAAGACCAAACTAAAACGCGGGCACTCTCGCATAACCGGGAATGACCTAACCTTATTCTGTCGGCAGTTAGCTACACTGCTGGCTGCTGGCGTTTCTATATTAGAGGCACTGGCAATAATTTTAAAACAGGTTACCAGTCGCCAATTCTATGATGTACTGAATGATTTAAGGAGAAGCATGGAGGCAGGATTAAGCCTTCATGAGGCAATGGCTAAGAAGCCTCGCGTATTTTCTCCATTATGGGTTAATCTTGTAGAGAGCGGTGAGGCTTCGGGTAATTTGGCTGTTGTGCTTTCCCGTTTAGCCAGCTTCTTAGAAAGGAATATGCAATTTCGCGCCAAAATTGTTTCTGCATTAATATATCCGATAATACTTATGGTGGTTGGCATTGGAGCGCTTTTTTTTCTCACCGTGAAGATTATCCCTACCTTTGCTAATCTGTTTAGCAGCTTTAATATGCAGTTACCGGTTATAACCCAGATATTAATTTCAGTAAGTAATTTTATCCGTCGTTATATGCTCTTTATAATCATCGCAGCTGTGGTAATGGTATTTATTATTAGAGGATACATTAAGCATCCGCAGGGCAGGAGGAAATATGAAAGCCTCTTATTTAATCTTCCGGTATTTGGTAGTTTTTTTCATAATTTAATTATCGAAAGATTCTCTTCTGGAATGTCTACCTTAATTGAAAGCGGAGTACCGATTTTATATGCATTGGAGATAAGCGAGCGCAGTGTGAGCAATTTAATAATGGCTGATATTGTCCATAAAGTGAAAGAGGATGTCAGGCAAGGCCATACCCTGAGTATGACAATGGAAAAGAGTGCGTTCTTTGAGCCGATGATAATTCAGATGGTCCGTATCGGTGAGGAGATCGGTGATCTATCCGGGATGTTTAAAAAAATACATGCCTTTTATCAGGAATATGTGGAGACATTTTTAGGCCGTTTTACTGCGATGTTTGAGCCGATTATGTTGGTATTTATTGGCGGAATTATTGGTATAATGGTAATAGGGATGTTTCTGCCAATATTCCAAATTAGTCAGCTTGGCATGAATTAATACAAGCTGGTACAAATATATATTGACAAACAATAGTTAATATTGTAGAATTAAAAAAATTTAAGATGCCGGTGTGATAAATCCGGTTTGAATATAAGCAGGTAGATAAAGTGGAAGAGTGTTTGTGGGAAAACAGGTGTGATTGAAAAAAAGGAGGTGGGTATGAAAAGAGGTTTTACGCTGCTGGAATTAATGGTGGTTATAATCATCCTCGGCGTATTGGCAACCTTGGGTGTAATGCAGTATCAGGCAGCAATTGAGAAATCTCGCGGTGCTGAGGCAAGGCAGATATTGGGTCAGTTGCGTAGCCAGTGTGCAGCAATCTATATGGCTGAGGGAAGCGTGGACAACTGTGACGAAGGGAATTTGCGTGTCGGTGCAGATAATGATATGATTCCTGATGCCTGTCGCGCCACGCACTATTTTTCTTATGCTGTGACTACTAATACGGGAGATAACCTTATTGTTGAGGCAACCCGATGTGCAGCTGGAGACGGCGGTAAAGCACCAGACGCAGATTCAGCAAATACCCTGGAACTGGACATAGATTACGCTGCTGGAACAGATACCTGGTCTAGTACTGGCGGGTATTAATTTTAAAAATAAGTAAACTAGATAAATAAGGTTTAGTCCTACTGTCTTCTTTTAAGATACGGACACCTTTCTCTGTGGCAGGAGAAGCCGTAATCAAGGCAGAAAGCTATTTAAGACAAAGCAAAAAGTATATAGTGAGTTTTGTCTCGATTACTGATTACCTTACTATGATTGGTCCTCCTTTTTAAGTATATATCTGCGTGGTAACAAACTACTTTCGATAAAGGTGGTTAGAAAAAAAATCCGATCAGTTACCTTATTAGAGTTATTAACGGTTGTGCTGATTATTGGTATTCTGGTTGCCTTGACTATACCAAGATTTAGCGCAATGAGAGAAAGGGCATTGGATAAAGAGGCAAAGGCAAACCTTAAACTTATCCAGGCAGCTGAAAAGATTTATCGGATGGAGGCACTTATTTATTATCCCACAGGTGAAAACGCCGATACCGCTGGAATAAATACCAATCTTAGGCTTGATTTGTCGACAGATGCTGATGCTAATTGGAATTATAGTATTGATGATACTGGAGGGGGAAATAATTTCGATGCAGTAGCAGCCCGAAACAATCCTCCGAGTGGATGGAATAGGGAGTATTCCCTTGACAGAAATGATAGCGAGGCTTGTTGTACTGCTATTGGGGGAAGTGGCTCACAGTGTCTTTCCCAAGACGAGTGTTGATGTTGATAATGAAAGAAGATAAATCTCCCGCCGAAAATTCAGGCTTTTCCCTAGTTGAGATTCTTATCGCCATGCTTACACTTGCCCTGATAATGGGTGGTCTGGCTAACCTTTTTTTCTCAACCCAGCGCCTGACTACCCACCATCGCTATCGGGTAGTGGCGGCAGAGTTAGGCAGGTTTTTTTTAGACCCCTTGCAGATGGATGTTCGCCAAGATCAATGGGGGAGTAATTGCTTAAGTAGCGGTGCAGGTTGTCCGGGGAATGAAGTAGTTGATGGTATTACTTATACTCCTACCTATAATACCTCTGATCCTTTAGGTGGTAACTTGCTGCGTAAGGTAAGACTTAGAATTCAGTGGCAAGAGCCTTCTGTATAAGTTACCCAATATTTACATGAGCGTTTTCTTAAAGCATTCAATAACCTTGGTTGAGTTGCTGGTTGCTGTGGCATTATTAGGGCTTTTGATTCTCGGGATTTCAAACCTTGATACCTTTGCTCGTCTTCATTTAGTTACCTCAGACCGCCGTATGCAGGTCCAAAACAATGCCTCTTTTGTTTTAGAGCATATGGCAAAAGAAATTGCCAAGGCAATAGGCAATAGGGCTATTCCCGGAGAAGACCCTGTAGATTTAGCTGATATTTCAAGTGATAGGGCAATAAAGGTTTATGTTGATTTGGCCCCAGGGGGAATATTACCGGGCGATGGCCTAAGAGGTACAGGGGGTGATCGCGTAAGAGCCTATCGTTCACGCTTAAATACTGGTGGCCCAAGCACAAGATATCAATTTTGGTATTGTTCTGAATGTGGAAATCCCGCCTGTTCTAATTGCGCCGCGGGTTGGGAGGTTCTTGATAGAGGAATAACTAGCTTTAATCGTAATGCAACCGATAATCATATATATATAGAGATTATTGCCTGCTGGGATCCTACAGAAGCTGTGCATAATTGCGGAACTCTTGATAATCCTCGAGTTACCATGAGAACACAAATTAAGATGAATGCCGTCACTGTCAATTAAGCACATCCTTGCATTATGCAGGGACACCCTAGGTGTTAAAAATTTGGGTGTCCCTTTTTTATTGCCAACCAAGATGAATTATGATAAATTATAGTCAAGATTTGCAATAAGCCAACAAATAAATGAATAAGAGGGGCTGTAGCTCAGCGGGAGAGCATCTCGTTCGCAACGAGGGGGTCGAGGGTTCAATTCCCTCCAGCTCCAGTTTATTGAATTGAACCCAAGACAAATATGAAAAAATCATTAGGGGTTATTTTACCATTACTACTATTCCTCTGTTTAATCAGTTTTTGTCTTTATTTACCGCATTTTCCTGCTCAGGAGATACTCAAGCAAGCATACTTTTACGAAAAGCTGGATAATCAGTCTGTACAGTGCCAACTCTGTCCTCGATATTGCGTTATTAAGCCCGGTGAGAGGGGCTTCTGTGGTGTCCGCGAGAACCGTAGCGGAACCTTGTATACCCTTGTCTATGCTAAGCCATGTGCCATACATATTGACCCGATTGAAAAAAAGCCACTCTTCCATGTTTTACCAGCAAGATCTGCATTCTCGATTGCCACTGTTGGTTGTAATTTAAAGTGTGTATTCTGTCAGAATTGGCAGATATCTCAGGCAAAACCAGAAGAGGTCAATTATACCTATTTAGAGCCAGGGGATTTAATAAACCAGGTAAAGGAATCCGGCTCGCCAGTAATCGCCTATACCTATACTGAACCAACCATATTTTATGAATATATGTTGGATACAGCAAAACTCGCTAAAGCCGCAGGGATTAAGAATGTAATGCACTCAGCCGGATTTATTAATGAAGCTCCATTAAGGCAGTTGTGTGAATACCTGGATGCAGCCAATATTGATTTAAAGGGTTTTAGCCAGGAATTTTACGGTAAAATGTCACTGGGCAACTTAGATTCTGTGCTGAGGACGCTAAAGATTCTCAAAGAAGAGGCGGTTTGGATTGAGATAACCAATTTGGTAATTCCCGGATATAATGATGGCGATGAAATGATTATTAAGATGTGTCTCTGGATTAAGGATAATTTAGGAGAGGATGTCCCAGTGCATTTTTCCCGTTTTCATCCAATGTATAAATTACTTTCCTTAAATCCTACACCAGTAGAGACACTTGAAAAAGCAAAGCAAATTGCCGAGGATTGTGGATTAAAATATGTTTATATCGGGAATATTCCCGGTCACCTGGGAGAAAATACCTATTGTCCGAACTGTGGTAAGATAGTTATTAAAAGAAGCGGCTATATAATAAGGGAGATAAATCTGGATGAACAAGGTAGGTGTAAATTCTGCCAGGAAGCGGTCCCTGGCGTATGGAAATAGTCCGGGCTTCAGGTATATTTCTTGTTTTGCCTGTAGTCTCTGGTTTATACTTAGCTATACCTTTGTTTATGGACAAGTGAAACAGCCCAATGTGAGTGGTAGGTTTTATCCCGCAAATCCCCACGCGTTATCCCGGACTATTGATGAATTTCTCTCAGAAGTCGAACCCGCAGATATTAAAGGCGATATTTTAGTGCTTATTTCTCCTCATGCAGGTTATGAATTCTCAGGCAGAACCGCGGCTTACGGATACAAGGCAATAAGGAGAAGAAATTACGATACAGTTATTGTTCTTGCTCCCAGTCATTATGTAGATTTTAAGGGAGCGGCATTATGGCCAAAGGGCTCTTTTCGTACACCGCTTGGCGACATATTTGTTGATGAATTATTGTCTTACTGCCTGATGCAATCTTCTGGGCCTTTTTCTTCCTATCCTGAGGCATTTAGTCGCGAGCATTCCCTTGAGGTCCAACTTCCCTTTTTGCAGACCGTCTTAGGTAACTTCAAAATTGTGCCCATTGTTTTAGGCCAGATTGATTTTTCTGACTGCGAGAATTTAGCCACTGCGATCAGCGAGGTGATTAAACAAAAGAACTGTCTGATTGTTGCCAGTTCTGATATGTATCACGGGTTTAATTATCAGGATGGCGAATTAAAGGATATTTATACCCTATCTTCAATCCGGCAACTAAACCCCAGAGAGCTTTACGAAGATATTCAGGAGCAAAAGGCTCAACTCTGTGGTGGGGCAGGGGTAGTTATTTCAATGCTGGTTGCCGAGCAACTTGGATATACCCAGATTGAGGTTCTTGATTATACTAATAGTGCCCAGGTAATGGGCAAGAAAAGGATAGGAGAGTATTGTGTAGGATATAGCTCGGCAGTTATATATAGACAAGCCAGTACTACCAAAGAAAATCATTCCAGCGAATCCAGCAAAAAAGGAGGAGCGATGCTTAATGACAACCAAAAGAGGAGGTTGCTAGAGATTGCCCGTAGGTCAATTGAGCATTATTTAAACACAGATAAGAAATTGGAAGTTAGCGAGAGTGATCCGGCCCTGGTTGAGCATTGTGGTGCTTTTGTTACCTTACATAAGCATGGTCAACTACGTGGTTGTATCGGAAATATAATCGGAAATCAACCGCTTTATTTAACTATTCGCGATATGGCAGTTGAAGCGGCAGTAAATGATCCTCGTTTTCCTGCTTTGTCCAAGAAAGAGCTGGATGAAAGCGATATCGAAATTGAGATTTCTGTACTTTCACCTCTGCAGAAGGTAAGTAATTCTGAGGAGATTGAATTAGGCAAACACGGCGTCCTAATCAGAAAAGGCTATCGTAGCGGGGTGTTCCTACCTCAAGTAGCCACAGAAACTGGCTGGTCAAAGCATGAGTTTCTTTCTAATCTCTGCGCCCACAAGGCAGGTTTAAGCCCTTCAGCCTGGAAAGACCCGTCAACGGAAATTTATATTTTTAGTGCCGAGGTATTCTCTGAATAGAATCATTCTTTCTTTATTCCTATCTGGTTTATTTTTGGGCTCTGGCCCTTGTTTAGCAACCTGTGGCCCGATACTTGTTTCTTACATCGCAGCAACCAGACAAAGTTTAAAGCAAGGCATGGTGGTTTGGCTTCTCTTTTCTCTAAGCCGAATCTGTATATATTTAATCTTAAGCATAAGTATATTTGGGTTAGGCGAATTTTTAGTTAGGCAAAGATTAATAAATATTGCTAAATATGTCTATTCTTTAGGCGGAGCGGTTATTATTCTAATCGGCATTT
>JASFIK010000074.1:0-6939 GCA_050122705.1 Candidatus Omnitrophota bacterium
TAAATAAGGCAACCATTATGAGTCAGCGTATAAACAGAACTGCCTGGGATGGCAACTGGTATGCGCGCGGGTTTACTGACGCAGGTTCTGTATATGGTAGCAAGCAAAATAAAGAGGGTAAAATATATCTTAATTCTCAAGCCTGGGCATTGCTCTCTGACATCGCTGATATTGCTAAACAGAAAAGGATTGTAAAATCAGTAAAGAGATATTTAGCCGGGCCTCATGGCCTGGCTTTGTTTTTCCCTGCTTACTCTAAATTTGACCCGGAACTGGGCAGAATCAGTATGTTTTCGCAAGGCACAAAGGAGAATGCTGCTGTATTTGTGCACGCAGCCACCTTTATGATTGTTGGGTTGCTGATGAGTGGATTCAGTGATTTTGCTTATTCAGTGATTTTAAAGATATTGCCAAATTTACAGAAGGATTATGATTTATATAAAACCGAGCCATATGTTGTGGCTGAGTATTTAGTCGGGCCAGAACACCCTTATCTTTATGGCGAGGGTGCGTTTACCTGGGTTACTGGCTCTGCTGGGTGGTTATTTATGGCGATTACTGAATGGCTCTTGGGTGTACGGCGTGATTTTGCGGGTTTACGAATTAATCCCTGCGCTCCTTCAGATTGGAGGAAATTCTCTATGCAAAGATCCTTTCGCGGGGCAACCTATAATATAGAGGTAAGTAATCCCAAGGGTGTTAGGCAGGGGATAAAGGAGATTTATGTAGATGGGCAAAGGATTGCGGGAGACTTGATTAAGGCATTCAAAGATGGTAAAATACACAAAGTCAAAGTAATCATGGGATAGGAGAATTGATGAGGGAGCTGTTTTGCTGTTTGATTATTGTGCTGGTTGGTTGTGTGATTATTGGGTTATCTGGTTGCGCTACTGAGGAGGAGACAGCAAAACCGATTATCACGGTCTGGCATTGGATGACTGACCGCCAGTCAGCATTTGAGGAGTTAGCTAAGCAGTATGAGCAGGAGAATGGCATTAGGATAAATTTTGAGCTGTACGCTCCATCGGATTCATATTCGCAGAAGGTGCGCGCAGCAGCCCAGTGCAATACTCTTCCTGATATCTTCGGAATACTTGGTGAAAAGCGGCTCTTTGCCTCTTTTGTCAAGGCAGGCTATGTCCTGGATTTATACCCTTATATGCAGGCTGACGGAGGTAGTTGGCAGGATTCCTTTTTTGCCAAGGCCTTGGCAGTGAATGAATTCATCCCAGGCAATTCTTACGGTGTTGAACCAGGGATATACGGCGTGCCCCTGGATATAACCACTATCCAGATGCTTTATAACAAAGATTTATTCAATAAGATGGGGCTTAATCCCAATGAACCGCCGCAGAGTTTTGAGGAATTTCTTGCTGTGGGCAGGCAGATTAAACAGGCTGGCCTGCAAGGGATGGTGGCGGGCTTGGCAGAAACCTGGATGATAGATTGTCTGGCCAATAATTTTGCATTCAATCTAATGGGAGAAGATAAATTTCTGGCCACAATCCGCGGTGAGGTTCCTTATACTGATCCGGATTGGATTAAAGTTTTGAGTTTATTTAAACAGATGCAGGAAGAGGGGTTGTTGGCTGACGGCGTCGTAACCATGGTCAATAAGGTAGCAGAGCAGTTGTTTGCCAACGGCAAAGCAGTGTTTGCTTTTAACGGTTCCTGGTGTGTTAATGTCTACCGTAGTATGAATCCAGACTTAAACTACGGGGTGATGTTACCGCCTAAGATAAACAGTGAATATCCGGTAAGTATCTGGGGCGGCGCTGGTTCTTCGTTTATGGTAAACGCCCGTTCAAAAAATAGAGAAGAAGTGGTTGGATTCTTAAGGTGGCTTACCGCCGAGGAACAGCAGATTTATCTGGCGCAGGCTACCAATAACCTGCCTGCTAATAAGAAGTGCCTGGATGATATCTCGCCTGTCCTGGCCCAGTTTGCCGATGATATGGTCTTGAGTACGCATCCCAATACTTGGGGGATTTCTGAACTGTCACTGGTAACTGAATTCTGGAGTAAGGGTATTCAGTCGATTCTCATCGGTGAAAAGACACCTCAAGAAGTAGCAGTCTTGGTTGAGACAGTTAAGCAAAGGGAGCTGGCAAAGAAGATGCGGTAATATAGTTATGATGAGATTCAAGGAAAACCTGGGAAATTATATGTTTGTCCTGCCGGCAGTAGCAATATTTGCCGTATTCTACATAATTCCGTTTATCTGGGTTTTTCAGTTAGGGTTATATGAATGGGATGGAATACTGCCGACTAAAACATTCATAGGGCTTTCTAATTTCCAGGAAATATTCACCCAGGACAGGATATGGTGGAATTCTATGCTTAATGCCGGATATATCACCCTGATTGCCTTAACCCTGCAGAATGCCCTGGCATTTGCTCTCGCCTGGGCCTGTGACCGTCAGATTCGCCTGAAGAATTTCTACCGTTTAATCTTTTTTATTCCTCCGGTTTTATCTGAGGTGGTAGTTGGCTTGGTTTGGCTCTGGATTCTGGACGGCAACTACGGACTGCTTAATCATGCGTTAATCAGAATGGGATTCCCACAATTGGTGCGTCACTGGCTCTCTGATCCCAATACTGCCTTAACCACCGTAGCAATAGTGCATTCTTGGAAGGGGTTTGGTTGGGGATTTTTAATATTCTTAGCTGGCTTGCAGACCATACCGCAAGAGCTTTATGAGGCTGCCAGGGTTGATGGTGCCAATGCCTGGCAGAGCTTTAAGAATATTATTTTTCCGCTGATGATACCAGTCACGGTACTGGTGGGGATTTTGACTATATTGGGAACAATGCAGGGATTTGTTTTGATTATTGCTATGACTGACGGCGGTCCAGCATATCATACGACTGTGCCGGTGTTAAGGATTTTGGCTTCTATGCGCGGTTCATCGCGTTTCGGTTATGCCTGTGCACAGGGGATTACTTTTGGATTGATACTAATAATAGTGTCTTTTATACAATATCGTTTCTCCAGGCGCGCCCGCTATTCATAAATTTAGGGACACCCTTTCTGCTGAATACAAGGGTGTCCCCGAAGTTGTAATGGGCTGTAATTTCTTAAAATAAGGGACATCCTCCCGAATAGCTCAAAGGGTGTCCCCCGAACAGCAGAAAGGATGTCCCTAAGGGGAGATGAAGGCAGGAATATATTATAAGGCCAAGGGGGTAACGTTTAATCTGTTTATCCATTTGTTTTTGCTTATGGTGGTAGTTATTTGTTCGCTCCCCTTAGTCTGGATGGTTTCTTCCAGCCTCAAGACACAGGATGAGATATTTTCCGATACATCGCTTATTCCTGTTAATCCACGCTGGGAGAATTATTATCATGCCTGGAAAGAAGGGGGATTCGGACGCTATTTTATTAACAGTATTATCTATACAATATCTACAGTAATCGGGATAGTCCTTGTTGCTTCCCTGGCAGCTTATGCCTTCTCGCGCTTCAGGTTCCCGGGGAAGAACGTGCTTTTTTATATGTTTATTATCGCGATGATGATACCCATACCAGGCAGTTTTGTTCCCCTTTATGTATTGCTGAACAAGCTGCATTTGCGCAATACTCAGATTGGTTATATCCTGTGTATGATAAATGTGGGGCTTTCTACCAGTATATTCCTGTTAAAGACATTCTTTGATAAGATACCCAGGGAATTAGAGGAGGCAGCGCGTATTGACGGCTGTACAAAACTCGGCCTATGGAGGCATGTGGCTTTACCACTATCAAAGCCGGTGTTAGCAGTAGTAGTGATATTTAATGTGCTCAATGTCTGGAACGAATATGTACTGGCCTTGGTAATATTTGACAATAAAAATTTGATGCCCCTGCAACGGGCATTGGTGGTGTTTCAGGGAGAGTTCCTGACTAATTACCCACTTTTGATGGCAGGGCTTACTATAACTGCCCTACCAATAATTGCCGTTTACCTGTTGATGCAGAAATATATTGTTAAAGGAGTAACTTCTGGTGCGCTATTTGGATGAAAAATTGTTTTAATTAAAAAGAAAGAGGTTAATTAATGGAACAATCAACGGCTGAAGTCAAACACCATGTTACAGCCCCTGAGGACCGCATCCCTATTTTTCAAAAAGCCGTATACAGCATAGGCGGGCTGGTCAATAGCCTCCAGGCCGCAGCTATTGGGGCGATGGTTATTGTTTTAAACATCGGGTTAGGTGTGAATCCGGCTTTAGTGGGTCTAGTGGGAGCCCTTCCCCGTATTATGGATGCCATATCAGATCCCCTTACTGGTTACATTTCAGATAATATCCGAACCCGATGGGGACGCCGCAGACCGATTATATTCTTTGGAGCGATTCTCGGGGGGATTTTCTACGCATTGATGTTCCAGCTATATAAGGGACATAGTGAAATTTTCTATTTCTGGTATTTTGCTGCGTTCCAGACTCTTTATTTTCTTGGATTCACCTGTTTTTCAATTCCCTGGATTGCGCTAGGGTATGAGATGACGCCCGATTATCATGAACGGACACGACTGCAGGGAGCCAGTAACTTTCTCGGTCAAATTGCCTGGGTAATTGCCCCCTGGTTTTTTAAGATCATGTCTAATGAGAGTATGTTTACGGATATTATCCACGGAGCGCGTATCCTTTCAATATTCCTCGGCGCCTTTATTGTGGTTGGCGGTATACTCCCGGCAATTTTTATCAAAGAGCGCTTCGCTGATATGCCGAAACCTAAAAGAGGCAAGGGCCCATGGAACATTACCAAAGACTTCTTCCGCGGCTTTGCAATTGCTTTTAAATGTCGTCCGTTTGTTAAACTTTGTGCCGCAACCTTTTTGATTTTTAATGGATTTATGCTTGCCTCTGCCTTCTCAGCCTATGTTATTTTCTTCTATGTTTATGGCGGAGATTATTCAAAAGGCGGCACACTGCTTGGCTGGTTTGGCTCGATAACTTCCGCTTGTACTTTCTGTGTTATTTTCTTAGCCACGTGGCTGTCCACAAAGATCGGCAAGCGCAGGACTTTCTTAATCACTATTTCCATTTCAGTTATCGGTTACGCTCTAAAATGGATAGGTTATAATCCCAATTATCCGTACTTACTGTTGATCGCAGCTCCCTTCATTGCATTCGGCCTGGGATCGCTCTTCACACTGGTCAGTTCCATGGTAGCCGATGTTTGTGATTACGACGAGCTTACAACCGGCACGCGCAGAGAAGGTATGTTCGGCGCTGTTTATTGGTGGATGGTAAAGTTAGGATTAGCAATTTCATCGCTTATCTCGGGTATCCTCCTGAATGTGAGCGGCTTCAATATAGAATTAGGTGCCAACCAAACCGCTCGAGCTTTATTGAGTATGAGGCTATTTGATATCGGCATTCCGATGGTGACCTCTTTAGCCGCTATTTTCATTATTATGACTTTTAAAATCACAGAAGCCAAGGCATTTGAAATTCGTACGCAGGTGGAGAGGCGAAGGGGCGAAAGACGATTAGAAGAGGAAAGGCGAAGAGAGGAAAGACGATTAGAAGAGGAAAGGCGAAGAGGGGAAAGACGGGGCGAATGAAACATAGTAAATTAACAAGTTTAGTTTTAATTTTTAGTTTTGTGTTTTGCTTGGCGATATTTATCTGCTTATCGGTTAGGCAGGCAACTGGCGACTTGCCTACAGAGGAGGGCAATCCTACTTCAACAGAGCTCCTTGACAAGGCCTGGGAGGCGCACGGCAAGTATGATATTGAAGCAACCTTTAAGATTACTCAGCAGTGTATTGATTTATACCAGGAGGAAGCAAAAGAGGAGCAGGCGTCTTTAAGTGCCTTGCCTAAGGGTGCGGATATCGCTAAATATAAGATTCTCAATGATGTGGCCACGTGTTATTTTATTCAGGGCGAGTCTTATATGCGGCAAGAAAAGTTCTCTGAGGCAATTGAAGTTTTTAATGCGGTTATACAACAATATCCATTTGCTCAGGCCTGGGATCCGCGAGGATGGTATTGGCAGATAGCCAAGATAGCTCAAGAAAGTATTGATAAGATTCAAAAGCGTCAAGTCCAGGAGCCTCAAGAGGTGCAGGCACCACCTATATCTCAACTAGTTACTACGGTTAGCCTGTCTGATCCAGGTAGCGAGGACTTTATTGATTATACTAAATTTGGCGAGTTTAAGAACCTTAATAGGAAGGGTTACGCTTATATTGTCCATGACCAGGCAGGATTAATTCAGGCCGTGGGTGAAGGAATTTACCCTAACACCTCTTCAGTACGGAATAATCCCAGATTTAAGACTATTCAGCAGGAAGGGAGGCTTGAGGGCTCTGCTTGGGATTTTTTACACAGTCCGGATTTAGAAGCAGCATTTTTCAAATGGGCAACTGCTCCTGAGCCGCCAGGCATAAAGCTATTTTACACTGGTTTGATTCTGGAAAAAGCAGGATTGATTAAACACGCAATAAAATGCTACTATGCCATAGTAGTGCATTTCCCCAGCAGTTACGGTTGGACTTATTGGCATACCCCTTGGTATGTAGGGCAGGCAGCTATTGCCAAGATAAATTATCTTCTACGAAAGAATCCAAAATTTAAACATCAGCTGGTTGACGCACAGATTAAAGTTATTAGTGGCTATGACAATGATGTCTCCAATGATATTGCGATAGTTAATCCAGGAAAGTGGGAGAAGGTCAGTCAGAAGGCATTGAGCAGTAAGCAGAGGATAAAAAGCGGGAGAGTGGAGAAGATAATCGGAGATGGAAAGGTACGCCTGTTTCAATATCAAAATAAGGCCTGGCAACTACAAGTAAAGGGTGAACCCTACGTTATCAAGGGCATAACCTATGCTCCTACTAAAGTAGGGCAGTCTCCGGATGAAGGGACTTTGGGTAATTGGATGTTTGAGGATTTTAATAGTAACGGCAAGATTGACGGACCTTATGATGCCTTTGTTGATAAGAA
>JASFIK010000075.1:0-6899 GCA_050122705.1 Candidatus Omnitrophota bacterium
TTCAGGCTATGCTAAATTTGAGACATTTCCCATCTGGAATCTTCCCTTAAAACACCCGGTTAATGCGGCTTATGAATCTGCCACCTCTGATTTAAAGGATTTTAACCTGGTTGACCCATTTCATTTAGAGACCTATAAACAAGAGGCGATTAATTATAACCGTGATGTAGAGGCCTTTCCGATATTAAAGAGGATATTAGAAAGGATTGTCGGCCAAGGTAAGGCCATGGTAATGTATAATTCTCCTACGGATATGGGAGTAAATCGAGCTGGCTTCGGGATTATTGATGATAGGGTTGTACAAGAGGCAGCAAAGCAGGAGATTATCCGTCGATACTTTCGCTATCATCGGGAGTTTATGTTGGGATTAGAGAAAAAGGAGACAGTGCAGCGAGCCAGGAGCTTGATGGAAGAGCTGGGGTTAAGGGAGGAGAATAGGCCTTGTGTGGTTCCAGCCAGGAAAGCAGCAGCCAAGGCAGAAAAGAAGAGCAAGTCTGGTAAGGGCATATTCAGCGGAGCAGCCATAGAATTAAATAACACCAAGATTGTTACCGGAAAGAATTCAGCGCTTTTACATGCTGCTTCAGCAGCGGTATTGAATGCAATTAAGACCCTGGCTAAGATACCGGACAAGATAGATCTCCTACCCCGGGCAGTAATTAATAATATCAGGGCGCTAAAAAAATATACGCTGGGAATGAAATCAGAAAGCCTGGATCTAGAGGAGATTCTGGTTGCCCTTTCGATAAGTGCTACCAGTAACCCTGCTGCAGAGGCAGGGATGAAGGAATTGAGTAAATTAAACGGATGTCAGATGCACTTAACTCATCTGCCCTCTGGGGGCGATGAGGGAGGTTTAAGAAAGCTGGGTGTAAATATGACTACTGATGCTAATCCAACCACACCCGGATATTTTTTAAGATAAGTGAGAATACCCCCCACTGATTCGCTTTGCGAAGCAAAGCGTGGGGGGGGGTCAGTCAGAACTTATCCCCCCTGCTTTCTTGCGAAAGCAAGAAGGGGGGATCAATTCGACCATACAATTTATGTTTACTACGTTCCATAAATTGTGGTCTCATTGAGGAGGAGTAATGAAGTTAAGGCCAAAACAATTTATCAGGAAAAAGTTAAAAGAGATCCAAAAAGAGGTTGGCAAGCGAAGGACGTTAGTGGCAACCTCCGGCGGAGTAGATAGTATGACCTGTGCGGCATTAGCCAATAAAGCCTTAGGGTCGCGGGCAGTGATTCTGTTTATTGATGATGGCCTGATGCGGGAGAATGACGAACGCAAAGCCAGGCGCGAGCTTAAGTCTTTAGGGATTAACTTAAAAACCATGGATGCGCAAAGGGAGTTCTTCAGGGCGCTAAAGGGTAAAGAGGACCCAGAGAAGAAGCGCAAGGCATTTCGCCAGGAATTTTATCAGACCCTGGGCCGGGCAGTGAGGAAGAATAAGGCAGAGTCATTAATTCAGGGGACGATTGCTGCGGATATTATTGAGACCAAGGCAGGGATTAAGACCCAGCATAACATCTTAGGCCAGATTGGCATTGACCCGAGAAAGCGATTTGGCTTTAAGGTGGTTGAGCCATTACGCGAGTTATTTAAATATCAGGTCAGGGAAGTAGCTAAGGAGATGGGATTTTCTCAACGGGTGTATAAACAAATGCCTTTTCCCGGACCAGGTCTGGCAACCCGGGTAATCGGCGAGGTTACCCCAGAGAGGGTAAAGATTTTAAGGCGGGCAACTACAATCGTAGAGGAGGAGATTGCCAAATTAAAGCCGTTTCAGGCATTAGCAGTATTACTTAATGATAAAGCCACAGGCATGAAGAATAAGAAAAGGGTTTTTGGTAATATTATCGTGATTAGGTCAGTTGAGAGCAAAGACGCAATGACTGCTTCAGTAACTAAGGTTCCCTGGCAGATATTAGAAAGGATCAGGGACAGGATACTTAGGGAAATTCCCGAGGTGATAAAGGTTTTATTTGATATTACACCCAAACCACCCAGCACAATAGAATATATATAGGAGAAAGAGATGAGGGATAATTGCGGAGTAGTCGGGATATATGCAAAAGAGGATTGCGTCAGCGATATATATCTGGGAATTGACTTTCTGCAGCATCGGGGACAGGAGTATTGCGGAATAGCTACTGCAAGCAATAACCAGATTAAGCTGATTACGCATCGAGGCAGGGTAGGGGCAAGGTTTACGGAGCTTGAGCTTAATTCGTTGGCAGGCAATTTCGGGATTGGTCATGTGAGCTTACGCGACCGGCAGCCGTTATGGCTGGAGACCAAGTTAGGCGGCTTTGCCGGATGTTTTAGCGGCAATATTATCAATGCTGATGAGCTGTTTGAAGAATTTAAAAAGGGGGGTCACTCATTTTCTACTAACAGCTATATTGAGCTGTTGCTTAAGGTGATTGGCGAGGAAAAGGATATTGTTCAGGGGATTACCAGGATGAGCCAGAAGATTAAGGGTTCATTTTCGCTTTTGTTGTTAAACAAAGAGGGGATTTATGCAGCGCGCGACCCTTATGGATTCAGGCCGCTAATTTTAGGCACAGGCAAGGGGAGTTTTATAGTGGCTAGTGAGTCAAGGGCAATTGAGAATCTGGGGATGGAAATAGAGCGGGATGTAAAACCGGGTGAGATAATCCTGATCAATGGTAAGGGATTCAAGACCCTAAAACAACTACCTTCACCCCGGATTGCGCATTGTGCTTTTGAGTGGGCATATGTTGCTAGTATTGATTCCAAGATCGATGATATATATGTTAAGGAGGCAAGGAATAATCTGGGGGAGAAGTTAGCAGAGCGCGATGAAAAAGATGGCGGGATTAAGGCTGATTGCGTATCACCGGTTCCTATGTCAGGAATTGGTCATGCCCTGGGATATCATAATCGGTCAGGGATTCAATATCAGGAGGTATTCTTATATAATCGCTATGCTGACCGCAGTTATACCCTGGCAACCCAGGAAGCCAGAGATAAGATGGCAAAGAAAAAGCTTTCGGTAATTAGGGAGGCAGTGCAGGGTAAAAGGATTATCCTTTGCGATGATTCGATTGTACGCGGCACACAGATTCGCAATAAGGTACGCGACTTAAAAAAGGCAGGGGCAAAGGAGGTTCATGTAAGAGTAGCTTGCCCACCGCTGATGCATCCCTGTTTATACGGGATATCTACGAGAACCTATGAGGAGCTTGCAGCGCGTTCTTATATTAAGCAGGGAGAGATAGATTCTTTGGAGAAATTAAGGATGGTTGAGGAGAGGGTTGCCGAGCAGGTTGGCGCTGATTCAGTTAAGTATAATAGCCTGGATGATTTTGTGGTAGCAATCGGTCTACCTAAAAATAAACTTTGTTTAAGGTGTTGGGACGGAGTATCGCCATGCGCAGACAAAAAATAAAAGCAGTATTAGCTTTGGAAAACGGTTCTTTATATCAGGGAATCTCCTGTGGCATAACAGGAGAAAGGGTTGGCGAGGTCAGCTTCTATACCGGAGTAGTAGGTTATCAGGAAGTAATTACTTCACCTGCCAATGCCGGTAAGATTGTGGTAATGACTTACCCATTAATCGGTAATTACGGAGTAGCCAAGAAGTTCTGGGAATACGGTAGGTGTTGGACAGAGGGGTTGATAATTAAGGAGAAAAGCCGGATAACCAGCAACTGGCAAGCAGAACAAGATTTTGTTGATTTCCTGAAAGAGAATAAACTTCTGGCTATAGAATCAGTTGATACCAGAACCCTGATGGTTGAATTACGTAATAAGGGAGAGCAGTGGGGGATTATCTCAACCCGGGATTTTAATTCCCAGAGCCTAAAAAAGAAGATTAAAAGAGCAAAAGAGAAAAACAAGGATTATTTAAATCAGATTTCTGTGAAGAAAATAGACCAGATACCTGGTCGAGGCAAGCAAATCGCAATGATTGACATTGGGGCAACCAAGAGCTTAATTGCGCAACTGGAAATGCTTGGGGCGGGAGTGAATCTGGTGCCATATGATGCTCCTGTTGATGATATTTTAGCACTTTCACCTAAGGGAATAATAATCTCTGACGGCCCGGAAATGGATAAGGGATTAAGAATTGTAGTTGAGAGGGTAAAGGGGCTTTTAGGCAAGCAGCCGATATTTGGCTTAGGCACAGGCTGTCAGGTTCTGGCTATGGCTTTGGGAGGAAAGATAAAGAAGATGCATTTAGGGCACCGGGGTGTGAATTGCCCGGTAGTCAGGCCAGGGTGTTTAAAGGGAGAGATAACCGTACAGAATCACAGGTTTATAATTGACCAGAAAAGCCTAAAAGGTAAAGGTGTAAAGATTACCTGGCAGAATCTTAATGATAAAACCATAGAAGGAATTGAGAGTAAGAAGGGCAAGGCATTTGGTTGTCAATTCTTGCCGGTATCTCCGGGAACAGGTGAGGTGAATCCGATTTTAAGGGAATTTGTAAAATTGATAAAATAAGGAATATATACTATGCCAAAACGTAAAGACATACACAAGGTGTTAATGATTGGCTCAGGTCCGATTGTAATCGGCCAGGCATGTGAGTTTGATTATTCAGGTTCCCAGGCTTGTAAAGCGCTTAAGGAAGAGGGTTACCATACAGTGCTGGTTAATTCCAATCCGGCAACAATTATGACTGACCCGGGCATGGCTGACAGAACCTATATTGAGCCTTTAACAGTTGATATCCTGACCAAAATAATCAAGAAGGAAAGGCCGGATGCAGTGCTGCCTACCTTGGGCGGTCAGACTGGCTTAAACCTGGCTACATTCTTAGCCAGGCAAGGTATATTAAAGAGATACGGGGTTGAGCCAATTGGTGCAAATATTGAGGCAATTGCCAGGGCTGAGGACAGGCTCTTATTTAAAAAGGCAATGCAGGATATTGGCATTGATGTTCCCAAGAGCGGGATTGCTACCTCTGTTGAGCAGGGAATGAAGATTGGTTTGGGAATAGGATTTCCTTTAATCTTAAGACCGGCTTTTTGCTTAGGCGGTGCAGGTGGCGCTACTGCCTATAATAAAGAGGAACTTAAAACCTATCTTTCTAAGGCAATTGAGATTAGTCCGGTGGGCCAGGTGTTAGTTGAGCAATCAGTATTAGGCTTCAAGGAAATAGAGTTTGAGGTAATGCGCGATTGCGCAGACAACGTGATTATGATTACCTCAATGGAGAATGTTGACCCAATGGGGATTCATACCGGAGACAGTATTGTAGTTGCTCCGGCGCAGAGCCTGACTGCTGAGGAATATACTGATTTTGTGAATGCCTCCAAGAAGATTATCCGCAAGGTAGACGTCAATGGCGGAGGAGCAAATATCCAGTTTGCCCAGAATCCCAATAATGGACATATTGTAATCATTGAGGTTAATCCCAGGTTATCGCGTAGCTCAGCCCTTGCTTCCAAGGCAACCGGATTTCCGATTGCCCGGGTAGCCACAAAATTAGCAGTTGGCTATACATTACCTGAAGTGATGAATCAGATTACCGGTAAGACCACATCATTCTTTGAGCCAACCGTTGATTACTGCGTATTTAAGATCTGTAGATTCACTTTCGAGAAATTCCCTGAGACAGAGCCGGTGTTGAATACCTCAATGAAGGCAGTTGGCGAGGCAATGTCAATCGGCAGGAATTTCCGCGAGACATTTCAAAAGGGAATCCGTTCAATGGAAATCTCCCGCTTTGGATTTGGCGCAGACGGTAAGGATATACCCAAAGAGCAACAGCACGATTTAGAGCTGGTTAAGCAGAAAATCAAGATTCCCAATGATAAGAGATTATTCTATATCCGCTATGCACTTAAGGCAGGGATGTCGATTGATGAGATTTATGAGCTTTCCAGGATAGACCGCTGGTTCCTGGATAATATGCAGCAGCTGGTAGAAAAGGAAAAGGAGATTGCCAGATTCAGGAATACTAAGAAAAACCAGGTACCTAAGATTCCAGCAACCCTTCTTTTAGAGGCTAAGCAGGATGGCTTTTCCGATATCCAGCTGGCATATCTTTTGAATACTACGCAGGAGAAGGTACGCGCATACAGAAAAAAGAAGAAGGTAAGACCAGTATATAAATTAGTGGATACCTGTGCCGGTGAGTTTTCTGCTAAGCAGCCATATTATTATTCTACCTATGAATCAGCTACTGAATCCAAACCGAGCAAGAATAAGAAGGTTTTGATTTTAGGCGGTGGTCCAAACCGGATTGGCCAGGGTATTGAGTTTGATTACTGCTGCTGCCAGGCTTCCTATGTATTAAAGGAAGAGGCAATTGACAGTATTATGGTAAATTGCAACCCTGAGACAGTCTCAACCGACTATGATACCTCGGATAAGCTCTATTTTGAGCCGCTGACTGTTGAGGATGTATTAAGCATTATTGATGTAGAAAAGCCAATGGGAATCATTGTGCAGTTTGGCGGGCAGACACCTTTGAATATCTCAACTGCGCTACATAAGGCAGGGGTAAAGATATTAGGTACAAGCCACGATTCAATAGACCGGGCAGAGGACAGGAAGCGCTTTAGGGCATTGTTGCAGAAATTAAACCTGGTTCAGGCAGACAGCGGCATTGCTACCTCATTTGAGCAGGCAAGAAGAATCGCAAATCAGATTGGCTTTCCAGTGGTGGTCAGGCCCTCCTTTGTTCTAGGCGGCAGGGCAATGGAGATTGTTTATGATAATGAGGAATTAAGCAATTTCATGCAAAAGGCAATTGAGGCATCTCCTGAGCGGCCGATATTAGTAGATAAGTTCTTGGAGGATGCAATTGAGGTGGATGTGGATGCGGTTTCTGACGGAAAGAATTGCGTGATTGCGGGAATCTTAGAGCATATAGAAGAGGCAGGGATTCACTCAGGAGACAGCGCAATGGTGCTTCCGC
>JASFIK010000076.1:0-6811 GCA_050122705.1 Candidatus Omnitrophota bacterium
GGCTTGTAAGAACTGTTCTCCCAAACCGCCTAACTCTCTGGCTGCGGCAGCCCGCACTACTGAGTCTTCGTCCTTTAGGTAAGCAATGAGTGATTCCTGCATATCTTTTTGACCCAATTCAAACAAGGCCACACTAGCTAAGATTCTTACCAAATAATTATCATCATCTATCAAATTCTTTAAGAGGGGAATGGATTCCTTATCTTGGATTCTGCCCAGGGCCTGAGCAGCATAAGCTCTAATAAAAAATTCCTTGCTCTCTAAGGCTTTAACTAAAACATCCCTGGCCTGGGGATTGCCAATTTTCCCTAAAGCCTCAACCACCTTGCTGGTAACCAATATCTTTGAAGTTATATCATCATCTGTGCCGGGACTACCTTGACCAGCCTCAACCATTGTCCCCCCCAAAAACCCACAAATATAGATAACCAGAAATATCGATACTTTTCTCATCTCTTAACCTCCTTTTCTAATCCCTAATGACAAATCTAAACAGCGTATATCCTTGGTTAGGGTTCCCAAGGAAATAATATCTACTCCGGCTTGTGCATAGGCGCGGATATTTTTTAGATCAATATTGCCCGATGTCTCGAGTATAAGCTTAGGGGCAAGTCTATCCCTTATCTCGACCGCTCTTTTTACCTGGCTGACACTCATATTATCAAGCATAATAATATCTGGGTCAACCTTTATTGCAAAACGGAATTCCTGCAAATTTGTTACCTCGATTTCTATCTTCATTGCCGAAGCAGCCTTCCGGCTAACCTTAGTCAGCATGCATTTTAAATTAGTTAACCTATTGCCTAATGCCTCAAGATGGTTATCTTTGATAAAAATCATTTCATCCAACCTAAATCGATGATTATGTCCACCGCCGAGCCTTACTGCATATTTTTGCAGCTGCCTTAGCCCGGGAAGAGTTTTACGCGTATCCATTATTTTAAGATTATAATCTCTCACCCGTTTAACGAATTCGGCTGTGCGAGTAGATATTCCACTAAGCAATCCGAGAAAGTTTAAAGCCACTCGTTCAGCAGATAATATGCTGGATGCTTTGCCGTTTATCTTAGCGATCACCTCGCCCTTTCGTATTTGTTTACCGTCTTTGACTAAGGCATTAAATTTCAGGGATTTATCAAGTAATTTAAATGCTAACCGAGCGATATCCAAACCGCAAACAATCCCTTTGCTGCCTGCCGAAATAATCGCCTGCACCTTCTTTCCCTCTAAGCATAAAAACTCATTAGTTATATCGCCTTTACCAATATCTTCTGCTAAGGCAGCCTTAATCAGTTTTTTAATCTTTGGGTCTTTGCTGTAATTCATTGTGCATCTGTTGGAGGCGCTTTATGGCATTTTCTATCTCAGCCATATCTTCCCTCTCCCGATCTACCACTTCACGGGGAGCACGCTTAAGGAAATCCCTGTTCTGCAGTCTTGTTTTTTTAGTTTTTAGAATTTCTTTCTGTTTATCTATGCTTTCTTTTATCTTGGTCCTTTCTCTATTGGCATCAATTAAACCACGAAAGTGTAAGTAGATATCAGCGCTCTTGGTTATATCACTGATCGTATCTCTTGGCCGCTTACTTGCCGCTAAGATATGTAATGTCTCCAAATTAGCCAGATTAATAATTAAGTCGGCATTCGGCTTAACCAATTCCTGATTATTCCTACCATGGGGATAGAGAGAGACTACTGTTTTCTGTTGTGTCCTCAGATGAAGCTGGCTGCGTAAGGTTCTTATCGATCTAATTATATCAAATATCAACTCTATTTGCGATTCCAGCTTTTTATCGATAGCTGCTTCTTGTACATGCGGCCAGTTTTGTATCATTATGGATTCGGCTGCAGGATTAAGGCTGTGCCATATTTCCTCGGTAATAAATGGCATAATCGGGTGTAAGACTCTCAGTGTTTTCTCTAAAACCTTGTACATAATCAACTGTGTGCTTGGCTCCTGGAAATTATTTTTCACAATCTCAAGATACCAATCGCAAAACTCATGCCAGAGAAAAGCATATATTAAATTGGCTGCCTCATTGAAGCGATAGTTATCTAAATAGCGATTCACCTCCTTTAACATGCTATAAAACCGACTGAGAATCCAGCGGTCAAACAATCTAACCTCCTGGTTTTTTAAAAAAACACACAGGTCAAAATTAGTCTTCTCTCTATCTAAATTCATGATTATCAACCGGGAGGCATTCCAGAGTTTATTGGCAAAATTTCTCCCCGTCTCAAATTTTTCTTGAGAAAGAAACAAATCGCCCTGACTAGTAGAAGAGGTAAGGCAGAAACGCAAGGCATCGGTACCATATTGAGAGATAATCTCTAAAGGGTCAATAGCGTTCCCCAAGGACTTGGACATCTTTTTGCCTTTAATATCGCGGACCGTGCCGTGTATATACACATCATTAAAGGGGATTTGGTTAACGAACTCTAAACCAGCCATAATCATGCGCGCTACCCAAAAAAACAGTATCTCCGGAGCAGTAACTAGGACTGAAGTAGGGTAAAAATAGTCTAAATCTTGCTTGCTCTGCGCTCTGCGCTCTGCGCTCTGCGCTTCAGGAGGCCAGTAAAAAGTAGCAAATGGCCATAGCCAGGAAGAAAACCAAGTATCCAGAACATCATCATCTTGTTTTAGGTTCTCAGAACGACAAGCCAAACAGACTTTTTTTTGGTTTGCGCTTGCCAGAATCTGCTTACCACAATCCAGACAGTACCATATCGGAATACGATGCCCCCACCATATTTGCCTAGATATGCACCAATCCTGAATATTCTCCATCCAGTTTAAATAAACTTTGGTAAAGCGTTTGGGATAGAACTTAATCTTTCCCTTTTTTACTACCGCAATAGCAGGTTTAGCCAAGGGCTTCATTTTTACAAACCACTGTGGAGACAAATAAGGCTCAATGATAGTGTGACAAC
Source organism: Candidatus Omnitrophota bacterium (assembly GCA_050122705.1). Taxonomy (GTDB): domain Bacteria; phylum Omnitrophota; class Gorgyraeia; order Gygaellales; family JAHJCI01; genus JASFIK01. Next base: position 2,935 of record JASFIK010000076.1, read on the forward strand.
GATAGCAATGTCCTGCGGATAGCGTATGCGGTTGGATATTTTCTAATAATTGATTTTCTTTCAGATCCCTTAAGATAATTTCTCTTGCTTTGAACCTATCCATATCTTTATAATTACCAGCATTTTCATTAAGCCGTCCGTCGGCACGCATAATATTTACAAACTCAAGATTATGTTTCTTGCCCAATGTATAATCATTAGGGTCATGTGCGGGAGTTACCTTAACTGCGCCAGTACCAAATTTCCTGTCCACCATATTGTCAGCAATTATCTTTATCTGGCGGTTAATCAAAGGTAAAATTAAGATCTTTCCAATAAGCTTCTTGTAGCGTTTATCTTTAGGATGAACCGCTACTGCTGTATCGCCAAGCATTGTCTCAGGGCGGGTGGTTGCAACTACCACAAACTGGCCAGGATTGTGTTTAAAGGGATACCTTAAATAATATAGATTTCCCTGTAGTTCGCGGTGAGGCGCCTCTTCATCTGAAAGCGCAGTCTGACACCTGGGACACCAGTTTACGATATAGTTACCCCTGTAGATGAGCCCTTTTTTATATAGCCGGACAAAAACCTCGGTAATCGCCTTTGAATATTCCTCATCCATAGTAAAGCGCGTCCTTGACCAATCACAGGAAGCGCCCATTTTTTTAAGCTGGTGTATAATTGTCGAGCCGTATTCCTCTCTCCATTTCCAAACCCGCTCTAAGAATTTCTCTCTCCCTAAATCCTGGCGCTTGAGCCCCTCTTTAGCAATTGCCTTTTCTACTACATTCTGAGTAGCAATACCGGCATGATCGGTCCCTGGCATCCAGAGGGACTCCTTGCCTTTCATGCGATAATATCTAATCAGGATATCTTGAATAGTGTTATTGAGTGCATGGCCCATATGCAGAATGCCGGTAACATTAGGCGGAGGGATAACTATGCAGAAGGGCTTTTTGTCTGGATTAACCGCTGCCTGAAAATAACCTTTCTCTTCCCAAAATCTATACCATTTATCTTCGATTTGGCTGGAATTGAAACGGGTGGGAATATCCATCTTTCAAACAATGCCATCCTTTAGCAGTTTATATTCAATGGAATCAGAAAGCGCCTGCCATGAGGCCTCAATAATATTTTCTGAAACACCGATTGTATTCCAGGTATCCTTTTCATCTTGCGACTGAATGATTACCCGGGTTACCGCAGCAGTTCCCGCCTTCTCATCTAAGATACGCACCTTAAAGTCAGAAAGATGCATCTTTGCTAAAGTCGGGTAAAAATCCTTCAAGGCTTTGCGCAGTGCATTATCTAAAGCATTAACCGGCCCATCACCATCAGCAGCGGTATGTTCAATTTTATTCTTTATTTTTAATTTAATTATTGCTTCTGAGGTAATCTTTTTGTTTGCCTGCTTATTTACCACAACCCTGAATCCCTGTAGATGAAAATATTCGCCTACCTTGCCGAGCGCCTTTTTTAATAATAATTCAAAGGAGCCTTCGGCTGCCTCAAAATGATAACCCTTTAATTCCAAAGACTGAAGCAGCTTGTATATCTTTTTTGTCTTGAGGTCACCCTTGCTTAAATCAAATCTTAGGTCCTTGGCGCGAATTAAAATCCCGCTTTTACCAGCTAACTCAGAAACCAAAATCCTACGCCGATTACCAACCAATTCTGGATTTATATGTTCGTAGGAAAGCGGATTCTTCATTATTGCATTAATATGCACTCCCCCTTTATGGGCAAATGCAGAATCGCCGACATATGGCTGATTATTCATATGTCTGGTATTGCTCGTTTCGCTAACAAAGTAAGAAACCTCGGTTAAGCTCTTGAGCTTCTCATCAGATATACAACCATACCCCATTTTGAGTTTAAGGTTAGCAATAATTGGTAGTAAATCGGCATTTCCACAGCGTTCGCCATAACCATTAATTGTACCTTGAACCATATCACAACCCGCCTCAACAGCTAATAAGGAATTTGCTACCGCAAGACCAGCATCATTATGACAATGGATACCCAGACTAACTGTAATTTTTGGTTTTATCTCATGAACTATCTGGCTAATCTGGGTTGGCAATGTTCCGCCGTTGGTATCGCAGAGAACAAGATAACTTGCCCCGGCATGCTGGGCTGCCTGGAGGCAACGCAGCGCATAGCCAGGATTTTCGCGGTAAGCATCAAAGAAATGCTCGGCATCATAGAAAACAGTTAATTGATTTTTTACCAGGAACTGTATGCTATCAAAAATCATCTTTAGGTTTTCCTGAAGGGTTGTGTGTAAAACCGCTTTTACATGAAGCGGCCAGGTCTTGCCAAAAATCGTAACTACCCGAGCCTGACTCTTTAACATTGCCAACAGATTCTTATCTCGATTGACTGCTGTGCCTGCACGACGCGTTGAGCCAAAAGCAACCAATTGAGCATGACTGGTGCGCTTTTTATTCATCCGCTTAAAGAATTGCATATCCTTAGGATTAGAGCCAGGCCAGCCTCCCTCGATATAGTCGATTCCCAGCTGGTCTAACTTTTCGGCGATGCGCATTTTATCAATAAGCGAATAGGTGATGCCCTCACTTTGTGCGCCATCCCGAAGAGTAGTATCATACAATTTTATGCTTCGCATACTCATTCCCCCTCGGTTCCAGAATAAACCAAACCTCTAATTTTTGTCTAAACCGAATTTCTTATGGATTGCCCTAACTGCCCTTTCGGCAAACTTCTTTTTAATCACGCAGGATATACTTATATCTGAAGTAGAAATCATCTCAATATTTATGCGACAATTAGCCAAAGCCTCAAACATCTTAGCAGCTACGCCAGGATGAGTTTTCATCCCTACTCCCACAATCGATACTCGGGCAATATCTGTATCGGCAAAAACCGATCCAGCCTGGATTTTCCGACCGATGCGCCGAGTTATTGTAAGGGCGGATTTTAGCATTGAGCGGGGCACAGTAAAAGAAATATCCGTAATCCGCTGGCGGCTAGTATTCTGTACGATTGTATCGACATTTATGCCTTGATTGGATATGCCTTTAAATATCCTGGCTGCTAGACCCGGCTTATCAGGGACATCGCAAATGGTTAGTTTAGCTTCTTGCTTATTTAAGGTGACCCCGCTTAGTACTGTTTCCTCCATTTTTTTTACCTCCCTGGTTTTATTACCCATCTTTAAAAACCTGGCCGGATCGCAAATAATCGTACCTTTATTATTATTAAATGAAGAGCGTAAATGAATTACCACGTTAAATTTCTTTGCTACTTCGATAGAGCGGTCCTGCATTACCTGAGCTCCTAGTGATGCCATCTCAAGCATCTCGTCATAACTGATAATATCTAACTTTCGCGCCTGCCTAACAATGCGTGGATCAGCAGTATAAACTCCGTCAACATCTGAATAAATCTCACACACGCCAGCCCTAAGCACCTTTGCCAGCGCTACTGCAGTCAAGTCTGAGCCGCCGCGACCTAAAGTAGTAATATCCTCATCAGTAGTCCTGCCCTGGAATCCGGCAACCACAACAACCTTATTTTTTTTGAGTTCTTCCAGGATTTTATCAGCGTTAATGCTAATAATCCGCGCCCGGGTATGAGCAGTATCAGTAATAATTCCCCCTTGAGCACCAGTAAATGATATTGCATTAACCCTTAATTTGATCAATGCCAGTGCCATTAACGCACAAGATATCTGCTCCCCAGTAGAAAGCAACATATCCATCTCCCGCTCACGGGGAGAATGACTAATCTGCTGTGCCAGCCCAACCAGTTCGTCAGTAGTATCTCCCAAGGCAGAGACTACCACTACTAATGAATGTCCCTTTCTTTTGTAGCTAGCTATCCGCTTGGCAGCCTTTTGTATACGCCTTAGATTAGCTACTGAACTGCCGCC
>JASFIK010000077.1:0-6704 GCA_050122705.1 Candidatus Omnitrophota bacterium
AGAGATCCCTGGGATTAACACACCTGAGGCTGCTGACTCACTCGCTAATCAGATTATGCAGGGTGAGTTCCCTGAGGTATTACAGAACAATCCTGCTAAATTAAATCAGCTGTTTAAGGCAATGGAGGCTGAACTTACCCAACTAGACCAGCGCTTAGCATCAGTCAGATTAGAATCCATAAACCTTGCCTTTAAACAGGAGCTGCCCAGGCCAGTGAGAAATAACCTGATTCTCCAGGCAGAGATCCCTGGGATTAACACACCTGAGGCTGCTGACTCACTCGCTAATCAGATTATGCAGGGTGAGTTCCCTGAGGTATTACAGAACAATCCTGCTAAATTAAATCAGCTGTTTAAGGCAATGGAGAGCAGTTTGGATAAATTGGGTCAACGTCGTCAACGAATTGACCTTATCAAGAAGGACCTAAAGAGTATATTTGATCAGTATAATATACCTCAGCCAGATAGCATTGATATTGAGTTTGAGGTTGAATTAGATCGCCTCGCCTTACGTATTTATGAGGCTCAGCTACTTGCTGCTGGAAGACAAATCATTTCCAAAATAGATACAACCGGTATCAATATTCAAGGTATTGATGCGATTAGTCAAGGTGTTTTAGGGATTGCTGGTATGGGTGGTTTACCTATGTTGCCCAAACCAGAGCAACTGCCTCATTCAGTATCTATACCTAATCTTATTCTTGAGGGCGTTAATGTTGCCTTAGTTAAACAGACGCCTGAGTATATCCAGAGAGTGCTACAGCAGATAGGGATTAACCTTGGTATTGAGCGAGTTAAATCACTTGCTTACAAATCCCAGATTACCTCCACTGATATCAGTAAACTCGGATTGTCAGACACGGAGTTGAATAAATTGACTGCATTAATTCCACCAATTCGACTCTTTGACTCATTGATTGTTGCCTTTGAACAATTGCCTGAACAGGTGGCTCTTGGCGTGGTGGTACAGGCCAATATTTCTGGGATTAACACACCCGAGGCTGCCCAAGCATTTATTAGTAAGATAAAACAGGGCGAAATTCCTGATGCAGTAAAGAATGATTTACCTAAATTAACCCAGCTTATTGAAGCAGTAGACAACGAGCTAGGCCAATTCATAATTAATGAGTGGAGAGACCTAGGTCCTGCATTTGCTATAGATGTTAAAGATTTGCCTGGCTTTGCGAGATTTGTTTTTCGCGAAGGAGCATCTTATGGTGCTAAGCATAATTGGATGGGTGCCACTCCAGACAATTATTTCCATACCGGAGTAGATATTTTTGAATATGAGACTACAGATGGGTCAGTTCGTTCTATACCTTTAGGCACGCCAGTAAGAGCAATACTTTCAGGTACGGTTATTCAAGGAAAGGGCGAACTCAACGAGGATGTGGTTATCCAAACAGCAGAAGGTAAATTAGTCAGGTATGGACACATTACTCCATCGGTAGATGTGGGGAGCCAAATAAATAAAGGCGAGATTATCGGAATATTTAATAAGTCAGAATATGTTCCAACCGCTACGCCACACCTTCATTTGGAAGTAATTAATGGTAAGTTTACCTTGCCTTCACCCAATACCTACGATAATCAAGAGGAGTATGAACTAGCACTAGCAAAATATATTGCAGAATTGGCTTCAATACAAAGCTTTGATAGTCTTTTGCTTTGGCCTAATCTTGCAGATAATTCCAAGATAGAAACAGAACAAGAACTTCCCCGCCATATAGATATGGGCAGAACGTCTACGATAGAAGAATCCGAAAAACAACAGAGAGATTTAGTCTTTGGTAAACTCAAAGAGACAAGCGAGCGTTGGAAGAGTGCGTATGGCGAGAAAGACGCAGTTCTCATCGTTGATATAGGTAATAGGATATTAGATTGGATTAAGAGTATTTGGAGCAAATTATTTGGAGAAGAGAGTCCGCAGCCGGTTGAGAAGCCCTCTATGCTCACAGATGATGGTAGTAGAAGGGCAGAATGGCAAGAAGCTGAAGAAGTTCCAGAAGATCGTGCCTCTGAAAGCGATTCTGAAAAGGATATTAGGCATATTCCTCTACAGAAGCTTCCTGCTCCAATAAGCGTATTAAGAGAGCTTATAAATAAGGCATCAAAGGCCCTTATGCCACCTGCTCCGATAACTCCAACACCACCATTACAAACTGGAGTTGTACCACCTATAGCATCTAAGGCACCAGAAGGTAAGATTGTTCAGTTTGCAAGGTCATTGGTAGAGACCATAAAGGATATAATTAACATAACTCCAGCATATGCCTCTGAAGAACAGGTTACTCAACATGTAAGTATAGAAAATGCAGCAGGAAGTGAACTTGTAGCACGTGCTGGACCCATAGGGAAGGCGACTGGCGTTCGCGCGACGCCTAGTCGTGGATTTACCAATATAAGCGCACTTATAAATAGGATTCTTTCTATCTTCTGTAGCTATGCTTATGCTGCAGAGGTAGGAGCTGGAAATACTGCTGAGGCGGGTCTGAGCATTAGACCTGAAGCCGAAGTTCACGGGGAAACCCAAGAATCAGGCAAAAACTCAGGTTCAGCCGGATCACTCAACAGGGGCGAGAGAGGTGCATACCTCCTAGCAAATCCAGAAGCCAACTCTGGCAGCATCAATACTGCTACAGATATAGGAAGAGCAGGTTCTACAGGTACTGGAAATGGTCCTGGAGTTCCTGGAGTAACTGATGCTGGTGGAAAGGATATAGATCCGCCAGAACAACCAGATGTTCCGGAAGTTCCCGAACAAGGTTCTCGAGGTGTAAATAGCAGAACCCAAGACGCAGAAGGTGTATCTAAGACAGATGCAGCTTTGCCATCGGGAAGAGTAGAACCAAGAGTAAATAATAGCAGAGTTCGTAATCTATTAGCCATTGCTGGCAAGGCAATAAAGGCAATTACTAAGCTTATTGCTAATGCGGTCAATGCGCTAGCAAGCTGGCTAAAGCAAAAGGAAGTTGTTTTACTTAGTGGAGACAGCAGCCCACCGTTAGGTGGTGTTTTTGTCTCTGACGCCCCTGTACAGTCCTCGTTCTTAGGTCGCTTTGTAGTCATCCCTCAAGGCAAGAATTTAGCAATCCCTTCCCTAAATAAATTCAAAGGCAATAATCCCACATTATTAGGTCAAGTTTTAGGCTTTGCTTTAAATGACCTATTGCATAATAAATATGGTGATTTAAACCTGTTAGGTAAAATTGTCAAGTTATTAACTAAGCCGCAAGAGTCTTCCGCCATCCGTGGCTGGTTGGAAAAGATAGCTGCGGCTATTGTTGTTTCTGGAAGTCGCCTGAACACCCCGAACCTCCGGGGTACTCTGGCCCTCAGGCGACTTCTGGAACAACTAAAACAAGGAGGTGTAAGATGTGTAATATCAAATTCGATGAGCTTAAGTTTGACCACATTGTGGCGTTCAATCAGGAACAGACTGTCTTTGCCTGTGCCCGTGAGAACGGCAATGGCAAGGTTCGTCTCTTTCTTGCGTTTGGCAACGGTAATGGCCGTGTTTACACACGGAATGGACGCGCTGAAAGCTGGGAGATTCTCAATGAAGGCAATGCTGAGACTATTCGTCAGCGGATTAAGTACGCGACTAAAGAAGGCATTGCAATCTATCAATTCAACGGTACCAGCCCAGTTGCTCATCCTAAGCCAGCCACAGCATAGGAGACTACGCCTGCTTACCTTAGGCGTAGCCTCCTTGGCTATGATTGCAGTAGCGATTGCTACCTCTCATAGTCCTGCCCTTGACCTACCAGCAGTGCTGTCACTTGGATTTATGGGAATGATGCATCAGAAAAATCCGGAGCTTTCCAAGAATGAAAAAATAAAGCAGGCCTTGCAACATTTAACCCCTAAAGAGGCAACAGTAATAATTTACAGATACTATGGTCGCTTTACCTTAGATGAGGTAGCAGAAAGGCTCAATGTAAAAAGAGAAAGGGTACGCCAGATCCAAGGTAAAGCCAGAAGAAGACTGTTGTATTATGCTCGGCAATTAGGATTTTCTACCAATGAATTCCCCGAGCATATTACTACTCTTGCCGGAGAGGGAAGCATTACATTAATACCTCGGGAATTCCTCGAGTTATTATTCGAAGGAACCGGATTATTGATGTTTGCGCAGGAGAGCAGGCCACTTGAGGAGATGTTCGAAGGGCAAATCACCAGGAAAGAATTGTCTAGGATAAAGAAGGGCAGCAGGGATCTTCTTTCAAAAGAGCAGATTGATTTGGTTAAGCTCTACATTGCCTTAAGACAGAAGTATTATGATAGCCCAGAAAATAGGGGCAAGAGAATGATTAGTATTGCCCGATTGGCTGATTTGGTATTAGCATACGGGCCAAGGGCTGAGCAAATTTTGAATATCTACTTTGGATTAGCAAACAAATTTATTGAAGAGTATAAAGATCATTATTATGGCTTAAATCGCAACCGCATGCTACAAGAATTATTTATGATTACCAAGACTTATGATCTCCTGGAAGCAGAATTGAGATTTAAGGCATATCTTTTAGGGCTTTCTCCTAAAGAACTATATTCTGCATTTGAATTAAGGCTTTGGGAGCTTCTCTCAAGGAGAACCCGCAACATGCTTAGGCGCAATAGCCTAACCTTAGATGCCTTGTTGAGCATGAATGAAAAAGAGCTGTTAAATATAAAGAATATTGGTGAGGTTGCATTGGGTGAAATTAGGGCACTACGCGAAAGGGCCAGAAAAGCAGGATATACAAAAATTGAGGCAAGCTCTTGGACAGTGACAGTCAAAGAGATTTCATTTGCAGCCCAAGATATTAAAGAAAACTTATTAGGCTTTAACGAGGCAGTAAGGGCAGCAAGAGATTTATTAGAGAATTTCCTTAGCAATCATTCTGCTGAAGAGATTGCCAAGGTATTAAGCAATGTATCCGGAAAGGATATAAAAGCCGAGGATATCATTAAGAGGGCAAGGGTTGAGTTTTATAGCGTAGGAAGCCATAAGTGGGTATTTAAATTAACATTTTATATTAAGAACACAAAGCCAGTAATTGTGCTAATGGCATTAAAGAAGGAAAAAGAGGACAAGAAGAGATTTATTACTGAATTGGAAATTAATAATTTAATAAAATTATGGGAGATGGGTAATCCATATACACCCAACTTTGGCGCAAGATTTAGATCCGATGATGGAAGGATATTTTATCTTGAGGAATTTATCCCCGGTCACACAGCCCAAGAATTATATAAAAAGAATAGGCTTTCGGTTAAATTGCGCAAGAAGATTGTTATTGCGCTTTTAAGTATTGGCTTGAGCTTAAATAACTCTATTCCCAGGGATTTCCACCGCAATAATTTTGTAATTCGCGATAGGGCTCATCCAGTAATGGTTGATATAGGAAACCGAAGATTTGATATTTCTGATGAGAACAGCCATAGGGCAAAAGTAATATTCCTTGCTGGTTTAATCGCCCACTACGGATTCCCCGAACCAAATAAATTAGCCTCAAAAACCAATGACTTTATCTTTTCTACGATTATTGAAGAATTAGGCCAAGATAAGGGGTGGCAGCTATTAAATGATGCTTTAGAGTATATTAATCAAAATGAAGAGAATCTATATCAAGATTTATACAAATACGGGCGTAACTTATTCTGGGTTTTAGGCCCAGCATATAGCAATATCGATGGTAATTTAAATGTCTTAAAGGAATTTACCGACAGGTTTGTAGACACATTTAGAGATTATATTCGTCGCGCTCAACTCAATCGCGGTTCACCTCAAGACTCCCCACGCGGTGGTGGAGTTACCCTTGAACAACTTAAACAGAAAGTAGAAGCAGCTAAAAAGGGAGATAAAACAGCAGAGAAGTTCTTAGAAGAATACAGCAAAGACAATCCTAAATTATTTGAGTTACAGATGAAGCAGTTGAATGAAGAAGGCGATTTAGCACAGACCAAGAAGCCGCTGCGGTGGAGTCAATCACCTACCGTGGCTGGTGTGAAACTTACATTTGCAGCGGCGGTTGGTTTGATCACCTCATTAATATTCTCTCAACCAGTATTAGCAGCGATTAACAATTCAACTACAGTGTCAACTAATTCTATTTCGGTAATTGGCACTATAGGTATTGCACTTGGCGGATTATTCGCCTTAATAGTAATAATAAAGGGCATCCAATCACTACGCAAAGATTCTAAGCAGAGAAAGATAGAATTTGTAAAAGGCCCCATTCTTAGTGAGGGTAAAAAGAGAGCAAATAGAGGCTCTCATAGCGATGGCCTGCGTCAACTTAAAGAGAGATTTATTGCCTGTAGAGAGCGCGGAGATATTAAGGGGCAAATAGCAATAGTTGCTGGCCTGCCATACCATTCTCATATTCCTCAGAAAATGCTACTTGGTTTCTTAGCCAGCCTTAAAACTGATAATAAAGAGGTCAAAGCAGCAGTTAATGCTGCCAGGAGTTATATTTTGAGAGGGCCGAACACAAAGACAAGTGTGGATGTTAATGGGAAAGATCCGATTAGAAAACAAACTAAACCCCAGATTAAAGATGCACCCTGTTCAAGCTTAGGCGCACTTAAATACGGATTTAAGTTCACATTTGAAGGAAAAATAACAGGTGGCTTATTCTTGCTACGACAAGGCATTGCGATTATCCTTGCCTTTATCAAGGAATACGGCTTAATCAGAGGTATACCTTCTGCCTTAACCC
>JASFIK010000078.1:0-6692 GCA_050122705.1 Candidatus Omnitrophota bacterium
TTTAGAAGGACTTTGTCTGGTAAGTAATGATCAGAGAAAGTTAAAAGAGATATCAGAGTCACTTGGAATTCTGGTTCAAGTCTTCAATTTAGAATTAACCCCTGAAGATTATGAGTATTTCCAGGCAAACAAGTCTAATTTTTTAACTGCTTCCTGGATAGATTTCTTAACTGAGAATTGCCGTATTTATAACTTAACTACCTCCCCAACCGTTTCAAATATTATCGACGATAATCTAGAACATTTACAAGGATTTTATCAATTAGGCATAGCAAGAGAGGAGGCTTTCGTAAAGAATTTAAGTTATAAAATGGATGAGGAAAATGAGAAACTAGCAGTATTGATTACCGGCGGTTTTCATAAACCGGGAGTTACTCAAATATTAAAAGACAAGGGTTATTCCTATATGGTAGTAACGCCGGTGATTACCCAAAGAAGTGATTCAAGCCTTTATTTTTCAGTGTTAAAAGGTGAAGGGAGCCGATAAGGCCTTTGAGATAGAAAAAATAATCATGACAAAAAACAAACAAAAAGTAAGGAGGAAGGAGAAATGAAGTTAGGATTTTTTAGAAGAATGAAGTTGGTTAATGCAATAGTATGTTTTGTCTTTTGTTTGAACTTAGTAGGCTCTGGTAATGTTTTAGCCAGGCAACAGGTTAAGGATATGCCAGGGGAGGCTTACATGTTAAGGCCGCAGGCTGCTTCTGGTAGAGTTGAGAGCGCTATTAGAGGCTTGGGTTTGGAAATGATCAAACAACTAAACGGCCGGGGTGCAAAAGCACTGAAAGCGAGCCTTGCTGATAAAGCCCTGGATGGGGTGATAGACCCTGTTGAAAAAGAACTGATTGAAGGCGGCATAGGCATTCTAGAGAGAGAAGGTAATACCTATATTGTCTGTTTAATTGGTAATGGCTGGAGAACTGACTTATCCAAAGCTGAGATTGAGATTGAGCCTTTTGTTTCAGAGGAGGAGAGGGATGCGTTTATTTCTGGCGGTCAGCTTACCTGGTTGGCGGGAGAGTATACACCAGCCGAGCTTATAGAGGCCCAAGCTGAAACAAAAGTATATTTACGAAAAGCAGGAGATGAAAATAGAATATTTACCAAAGAAAACCTCAAAGAACAGGTAGCAAAATATTCAGCAGACGCCGAGACTCAGGAGGAATTACTTAAAAGATTAGAGGCGGCTTTTGCTTTTATTGAGGAGGCTATTGGTGCTATTACAGAGGCAGACCGTGCTGCATTTGATGTTGATTGGTATCCAATCGATGTTTTCAAAAAAGAATTTCAAGAAGTGGTACGCAATGCTATTGTATTAGATGAAGAGAATAATCCTTCTTTTTTCTTTAAGGGCGAACTGGGCAGTGCAAAATATTTAGCGGTTACTGCTTCTTCAGGAGGATTTAGGTATGAAGGATACAATTATGAAAACGCAGGTCAACGGCCGCCTCGTAGCATTTATAGTAATTTAGCAATGGTAGAAGCTTATATGGAAATGGCAAAAACAAATCCAGAAGCCATAGCCGCTTATAAGACAAAATTACTGCATGAATATTTAGAGGTAGTCGCAGGTTTTAAGTCCCATCGTCAGGAAGCACAACAGGTAATCGATCTAGTTAACAAATACGATGAGATGGCTCTGGATATGTGGAAGCAGCGCGAGGCAGATAAGGCAAATGCGAAAATATTAGAGGAGGAAAATAAGAAGACCATTGCCGAGGCAACCTCTGCTAATATCGGGAAATTCTTGGTAGGAGGAGATATCTGGACAATATTAATTAGGACAGCAGAGGCAGAGTTGCAGAAATTAGTTGCATCTGGGCTTTTGACTGAGTATCGTATAGTGATTAAGGATGACAGGCTTATTATTCTCACCACGCGCAAAAACAGCCAGGCAGTTGAAGATGAAGCCACCATTCCTTCTAAAATATTAAATGTATACTTGAGTTTATTAGATGAGGCGAGAAAGAGAGGAATTAATTTTGGAGAGGATTTAGCAGACAAGTCATACCGCGAACAAGTAGATGCTTTAGAGATGACAGTCCCGCTACCTCGATTAACATACTTAGAGCCTGAGGGGTGGGTTAAATCAGTGTTTGCTCAGAAGATAGGCACAGAGTTAGAAGTACCAGAGAGTCAGCCAAAAGGATATTTTACCCTCGAACGTCATGAATATGTAATAAATGGATTATTAGCAAGACCTCTTGAACAGATTCCTGATGAAGTAGTAGATGCAATAAGAAGCAAGTTAGATCAAGACATATCCGAGGGAAAGATATTAGGTGCAAGAGTAGATGATTTTGAAGGCAAGGAAATCGACATCACAGTTACTCACAGATATGGTGAACAAAATGCGGCGGTACAAAGATTAATTCTTGAGGCGATAGAGTGGGGATGTTGGAAGGCTCAAGATATGGGGTTATTAAAAGAGGAGATAGACATAGATTCTATGAGCTCAAAGGAGTTAGCTCGGGCCTTGAGAGTGAAATATAAATCACATTCCATAACCGAACGGGGCTCAGAGCCAGTAGTAATAGCTAAGATGATCGGTGCTGGCATCGGAGCGTCTAATATTAAACTCTACCATGAGTTTTTCATAACCGGATCTACGCCGCAACAGAAATTAGGATTTACTCCTGAAGAGGGAGGCGTACGTGGTTTTAGGGCGGTAGTCAGGCGTGTGGAAGATGTTTTAAATGGTAATTTTGAAGGAGATGTCTGGGAATTTGAGAAGTCTGCAGCCGCTACCGTAAAAGGAAAATATTACCCCTCTGTAGATGAAAGTTTAGAGCTCCTGGCTTTTACTAGCCAGCCAAATGATTTTGTAATCACTGATGTTTATGCTGTTGAGGGTAGCAAAATAACTAACACTGAGCCATTAGTGAGCGTTGTGTATCAACCGGTTTATGGAGAAGAAGGAGAATTACGCACGCTTAACCCGACATTTATCTGCAGGAGCCAAAGCGGAGCAGATGCCGTAGGCGGAGTTGCCAGTATGTTTTATGATGTTAATTTTGTTCCAGGCGGGCCTAATGGAGAGAATTTTGTCACTACCAGACCCGCAACTTTAGAGGAGGCCAGGAGAGCCCCTGCTGAAGGTACGGCTCATGTAGTAATCTATGGTTGGCAAAGTAAAGAAAATGGAGTCATCCCTAGGGAAGAGGAAGGGGTAATTGACCATGTAGCAATAAATCCTCCGGCCCTGGAGCATGAAAGAGAATTAGCAGATGAACTGGCCGCAGTGATGATTACTCATAAGGACGAACAGCCCTACTTAGCCCCACTTGCAGCACAGGCGCGGGTTGAACCAATCAGAGAAAAAGACAGCCATCTTTTTACGCATGCACCTAAGGAGGCAGATATAGATCCGATGATGGATGAGGTTGAGGCAAGGGTAGCCAGCGGTGAATTATTATCGGTTACTGATGATAAGGCTGACATGGGAGGAAAGTTTGGGCATAACTTTACGCCGGAATATATGTTGGCAATTGACCGCGCAACAGTTATCGAGGCAATGGAAAACGGCACACTTTCCGATGGTAATATTATAGGTACTGTTGGTAGAGGTCGTCTAAAAAATGGGACAACTGTAAGTATCGGGGATGACAGCCATGTTTTAATGTTAGGAGATAAATCACGCAATAGCGCAGAATCGCATCAATTGTCGTTTTTGGCATTTACCAGAGGCTATCTTGCTGCAGTAGTTAATGGAGAGAAACCTTATGGATTAGCCCAGGATTATCAGGGCACAGAAGCCAAAGCAGCCAAGGCCAATCCTTATTTTTACTCCCATCTCAGTGAGCGCTTCTTTGAGATACTCAGGGAGGTTATGCCAACAGACTATATGGTAATGGTGGATAAAATGGAGGCAGGTTGGAAGGAGTGGCAGGAGACTAGCGCAACAGTGACTCTTCCTGAGCCTTTCTCTGGCAATGTCTCTCAGCAAGGCATTGGCTCAGCGCGTTACTTAGTGGATATAAAAGGCGGTGAAAGGACCTTTGGTATATTAGCTGGAGACAAGATGGGTCCAGCAGCCTTAAACAGGGTAATTCGGGAAGGAGTATACGCCGCTCTTGAGGCAGGTGAATTCAGTAATGGCCTGGTATTTGAAATATGGGATGCCAAGGCTTTTGATAGAGACGGCAATATCCCGTTAGATAAGTTACCTCAAGTTTACGCTGATGTAGCAGATGCTCTAGCTTCCTTAGAAAAAAGCCCAGAAGATCAAACTTTTATTAAAAACTGCTATTCGAGTGATGGTAATCTGAGGGAAGACCTCAGCATAGAAGAAAAAGAAAATTTAGCCAGCTTATTAAAAACTGCTGGCTATGTCCCCACTGAGAGGATATATCTTGATGCCCAGGAAGATAAAGAGTCAATCTTTCTTTATCTTGCTGATTCTGACCGCTTTAATATTAAGCAGGTCTGGGGTAAAAAGAAAGCTGGTTGGTGGACTGAAACAGAACCGGGTGTAGCTGTGAACAATCCACGAGATTATTTAGATAGACCAGTGCTGGGTAGCTCAGTTACTAAATTAGGCATACTTGCAGGAGGAGAATATATTGGTAAGGATGACCCGGTTATGGTGGGCAACAGCAGACTTATGGAACACATCTTTGCATTCCTAAAGGATAACCCGTTGATTATTCAGGGAGATATGAATGGTTCTCACTGGTTAGCAGCTCTGCCAACCGCATCTGAGTATGCTGTAGCCAGCAAGGAAAGTCATCCTATATTAGTTGGATTGCGCTATACCTTATCTGAGGATGGCACAAAGTTATCCAGCGTTGAGGATGTTTTTGGCAGTGAAGAGTACGATGCTATTCGAAAGAAGATGTTTGAATTTAATTATAAATTTAAGCAAGCCTGTTTAGGCGGGCAGATTGAGCCTTACGGAACTAACTGGCGTACAGTAGAAGCATCCTATCCTTTGGCTAAGTTTCTCAAGGCCCTGCAGGCTCCAGATTCGCCTTTTCTGGTAAGGAATAAACCTAAAGCCGAAAGAGCAGCAAGACCGATTGGTATATGGGGAGAAATGGTCGAGCTTTTTAAGGTAGCTACCAGGTCTCTGGAGATGCCTTTGTTGAAGAGTTCGGTTGCTGAATTAGGAACAATGCAGCTAACAGGAGACCAATATATCGGCAAGGAGGATTGGACAGGCGTGGATGAGGCAGCAGCAAGATTTTATCAGTCTGCGCTTGCCTTGCAGAGTAAGGGTAGTGTGAGCAATAAGCTGGCAGAGGATGTGTTTGATGCAGCCAAGAGCGCAGATAGTAAAGTAATACTGATTAGTTTAAGCGAATTAAGGAAAGATCCCAGTTTAATCCCAGCATTAGCAAGTATCAATGAGCAGATTAACCAGAGGTTAGGCATATTTGGAAGCACGGAAAACAGCGGCGCTAATGCCTACAGATTTATTGGCATTGCTGATGACCCTGGATTAAGAACAGCAGAAGATGTGGAAAATTTATTTGCAGAGATTGCCAAGATTACCAATAACGGTGCTAAGGCTAACAAGAATATGTTCGCCAGCATTATTACTCAGGCAGATATGTATGAAGGCTCAATTGTTAATGCTGCTGATTTATTGAAGCAGCTTGAGCGCATTGGTATTTCCAAAGAGTCAATTGTAGGCCTGGTTGGCTCTCAGCAATGGACAGGTGCCATCAAGGCACAGGAAGGCGTATCAACAGAGACAATTGAGGGTAATACCGACGCAGAAGAAGGTAAAATTGCCCTCGCAGGAAATGCCTTATTCGGAGTGGTCGAGGTTACGGCTAAAGCCGATAGGCAACTTACTGATTCATTAGTTAAGAATTTGGAGTTGCTGCAGCAGACAGCTACTTCCATAGCGGTTGCGTCTAAGGAGATTAATCCCAAGATTAAGGATGAGATAACCGCTTATCGCGAAGCGATTGTCAGAATTTAATCAGAGCGAATTCCGAACTTGCGCAAGGGCTAACTAAATACAAGTTAGCCCTTGCCGAGCCGAAAAAAAGGAGAAGTGAAGTGGGAGCGCAATTCTCTAAGAAGAGTCTATTTGTAAGGATATTAATTGCTATCATTGTTGCTAATCTTATCTTTGGTAATAGCCCGGTGTATGCTTACAGCGACATATATAACTTAAGAACGCTTGCGGCAAGGCATAGGGTGGCAGAGGAGATAATAGAGGATTTGAACAAAGGGGATAGTGCCACAGATGACACTGCATCACGCGGTTCAGACAGGGGTTATATGACCCAGGCAGAACATGTTTATACAAACGATTATATCAGGAAGGCTATAGAAGAAGGCAGGGCAACCAGGCAGACGCAGTTGGAGCAAGAGTTAGGGGTAAGCGGCAGGATGGCTATATGGGCCGTGGATGGATTATTCGCATCTACAGGCATTAAGGGGCATTATGGAATTAGCACCAAGGCAATATATGTTGACCCTGCCTATTCAGAAGTGGCACGCCACGAGTTGGACGAATTGGAAGCCATATTGGCTTATGCCAAAAGCAGGAATTGGACAGAGGATTACCTGCGCCGCTGGCTGACATCAGAAGGCGATGCGCTTGAGGTGGCACAGGTTTTACAGGACATACATGAAAAAGCCACTCCGGTGGATGCGGCAGGTAGCAGGGTTTTGGCTGACTGGCGGCCTAGCTCATTCCCTGAGGTTATGTTAGAGTCATTACGGCCTGTGCGCGG
>JASFIK010000079.1:0-6502 GCA_050122705.1 Candidatus Omnitrophota bacterium
GCCTTTGGTTTATCAAGAAAGGGAGTTGATTTTGATTCCTTAGATGGTGAACCAGTGTATATCTTCTTTTTATTACTTGCTCCTGCAGATTCAGCAGGCCCACATCTTAAAGCATTAGCAAGGGTTTCTCGCCTCCTAAAAGATAAGTACTTTCGCGATAGCCTACGCCAATGTCCAGATGATAAATCAGTTATTAGAATAATTACTCAAGAGGATGAAAGGAAGATTTAATTTAGAGCGGATAAGAAGAATAGTTAAATGGCTTTATCCGGGGATAGGAATAAAGCGCTGGCTTATGCTTTCTGCATTTGGAGTCGTGTTGGTTATTGTTGGAGCAATCAATCTCGAAAAAGAGTCCGTATTCTTACCATTTTTATTAAAGGCATTAGGCATAGTCCTAATCTTATTAGGGATATCACTGTTAATCTTGGGGGCGGTTAGGGCATTGCACTCTTTTATTATCTTCTTTTTCCCTGAATTGGGAAAAAGGAAGGGATTCGCTGATATAATTTACCATCGCCGGAGATTAGAGAGGGGCCCTAACATTATAACCATTGGCGGAGGTACTGGCCTGTCAGTATTGCTGGAGGGTTTAAGGGAGTATACATCCAATATCAGTGCGGTGGTTACGGTAGCTGATGACGGCGGATCTTCAGGTATATTGCGTCGGCAATTTGATATATTGCCTCCCGGAGATATACGCAACTGTTTAGTCGCCCTTGCTGATGCTCCTGAGTTGATGCGTAAATTATTCCAGTTTCGTTTTGATTCTTCAGAATTCGCTGGCCACAATTTTGGTAATCTTTTTATTACGGTGATGACTCAGGTCACTGGTGATTTTGACAAAGCAATTAAAGAATCAAGCAAGGTTCTGGCTATTCGTGGACAGGTTTTACCCTCTACCCTAAATAAAGTAGTTTTGGTAGCCCAATACGAAGACGGAAGCATCACTGAAGGTGAGGCAAATATACCTAAAGTTAGGAGACCAATTCAACGCGTTTGGCTTAAGCCAGAAGGTTCTCAGGCTACTCGTGAAGCACTCCAGGCAATCAGCGATGCGGCGATCATTGTCTTTGGCCCAGGCAGTCTTTACACTAGCATCATTCCTAATCTTTTAGTTAAAGAGGTATGTGAGGCAATTGTCGCATCGGATGCAATTAAGGTTTATGTTTGTAATATCATGACTCAACCAGGCGAGACAGACGGATTCACTGCTTCTGGTCATCTCAATGCCTTACTGCGTCATACTCATCCCAAGATTGTTGATTATTGCCTGGTGAATACGGGGAGTATTTCACAAGATTTGCGAGAGCGCTATAAACTGGATGGTTCTTATCCTGTGGTTGCCGATACGCTTAAGATTCGCAGCATGGGTTATCGGACTATTCAGGAGAATATCGTAGCGGTATTCGACAACTATCTTAGGCATGACCCAAATAAATTATCGCGTATAATTCTGGGATTGATTGAAGAGATTTAAGGTATTTTTGCCGAGATGCAAAAGTTAAGAAAAAAAATTATGGTTAAAAATAAACTGGGATTACATGCCAGGCCTGCGGCTTTATTTGTTCAGGCGGCGAATAAATTTGATTCCCGTATAATTGTAGAAAAGAATAATCAGCGGGTTAATGGAAAGTCGATTATGGGCATTCTTACCTTAGGGGCGGAGCGAGGCAGCTGGATTATAATTGAGGCAGAAGGCGAGGATGCCCCACTAGCGATGTCAGAACTAGAAGGATTGTTAAGCAATAATGAGCCAGATGCAAAAAATTAATGGTATTGCCGCTGCTCCTGGTATAGTGATTGGTCCGGCATTTAAATTAAGGCGCGAAGAGTGGATAATCTCCAAGCGGGGAATTAACTCAACAGACATACCTAAGCAGATCCAGCTTTTTGAAGAGGCGCTTATTAATACTCGACGGGAAATTCTTGATTTACAGAAAAGAATTTCTGCTGAGATGGGTAAGGACTCAGCTCAAATTTTTGAAGCACACCTTTTGGTTTTAGAGGATCGCATGCTGATCGAAGAGGTTATCTCCAGGCTCAAGAATGAGCAGTTGAATGTGGCTTATATTTTTTCAGAGGTGCTCAAAAAATATATTCAAGTTTTTTCTAAAATAGAAGACGATTATCTTAAGGAGCGCATTGTTGATATCAATGATGTGGGCAAACGCATTCTCCGCCATCTTTTAGGCAAAGAAGGCAGGGTGAGGTTGCTGAGCAATATAGATAAAAGAGTGGTGATTGTTGCGCATGATTTGTCTCCCTCTGAGACTGCTACCATGCATAAAGAAAATATTTGCGGTTTTATAACTGAGATCGGGGGTAAAACCTCGCATACTGCGATTATGGCCAAGTCGTTAGAAATACCGGCAGTGGTTGGGCTGTATCAGGCAACCGAAAAAATAAAGAATGATGATTTGCTTATTGTTGACGGTTCATTAGGGTTGGTAATTTTAAATCCCGATGAGGCTACTCTTAATTCCTATCGTCAAGAAGAAGATAAGTTAAGAGATGTTACTCAGAGATTCTTGCAGGTGAAGGATTTACCGGCAATAACTCAAGATGAATATAGAGTAAGTATTCTGGCAAATATTGAATTACCAGCAGAGATACCTTCGGTAAAATTACATGGCGCAGAAGGGATCGGTCTTTATCGCACTGAGTATTTCTATATGAATCGTCAAGATCTACCTTCAGAGGAAGAGCATTTCCAGGCTTATAAATCTGTTGCTCAAGCGCTTTCTCCTTATCCGGTAACTATCCGTACTTTAGATTTAGGAGGAGATAAGTTTCTCTCGCAATTGGAGATACCTATAGAAATGACTTCTTTTCTCGGCTGGCGGGCGATCAGATTCTGTCTGGCACGCCCCGATATTTTCAAGGTGCAACTACGCGCAATATTAAGAGCCTCAAGCTATGGGGAATTAAAGCTTATGTATCCAATGATTTCTGGAATTGAAGAGTTTCGGCAGGCAAATACAATTCTTGAGGAATGTAAAGAGGAACTGAATAAAGAGGGAGTCTCTTTTGATAAGGATATTGAGGTGGGGGTGATGATCGAATTGCCCTCTGCAGCAATGACTGCTGATCTCCTAGCAAAAGAAGCCGATTTCTTTAGTATTGGTACCAATGATCTTATTCAGTATTCATTAGCAGTTGATCGAACGAATGAAAAGGTTGCCTATCTCTATGAACCGGCTCACCCGGCGTTACTGAGGATGATAAAGAATATTATTGATGCAGGTCACAAAAATAACATCTGTGTAGCAATGTGTGGGGAGATGGCAGGAGATGCAGCAATGGTATTGATCCTTTTGGGCTTGGGCCTTAATGAGTTCAGCGTGCCTTCTTTGTCCATTCCTCAGGTAAAGTATATAATTCGCTCAGTGAGTATACAAGATATGAAAAATATTGCCCAGCAAGCCTTGACCTTATCTACAGGTAAAGAGGTAGAGCTGTTCAGTCAAAACAAGTTAAAAGAGATCTTGAAACAGAGCTAAAGCAGAGGTTATTTAATGATTATTGATTTAAAAGAAAATTCAGGGTTGGGATTAAGGTTTGATCCCAATAAACCAGAAATGTCTTTTGCGAAAGATTTACCAGCTAGAATACCCGCGATAAGGACCATTGATCAGATGCAAGAAGTTTTATTGGAGAAGAATGTTAGCCAACCCAAGGAATTATATTATATGTACAGGGATATTTATCGCATCTCGGATAAGCCTGTATTAGAAAAGTTTAAGCTGCGTTTTGATGTTACGGCAATTAAGCCGGTTTGTTTAGGCAAGGAGTTTATGAAGACTGCGGGGCATTATCACCCTGAGAGTTTTCCTGAGTTATACGAGGTAGTCTATGGTCGCTGTCTTTGTTTGGTGCAGCGACCTGATTCAGGAGATCACCTAAATATTCAAGAGGTGATTATTGCTGAGGCAGTTGCTGGTCAGAAGATTGTTATTCCGCCTGGTTTTGGACATATATTGATAAACCCCGGTCCGGATTATTTAATTACCTCTAATTGGGTAAGCAGTTGTTTTGCTTCGCGCTATGAATTATACCAACAGGCCGAGGGAGCAGCTTATTTTGTGACTACTGCTGAGAGCGACTCACAGGTTAGCCCGTACCTAAAAATTAACTTAGGGGTTAAGAAAAATCTCAAATTTCGTCAGGTCGCCGATATTAATTTTGTGCGTCCAGTAAAGCAAATCAAAAAATTCGGCCTGATTGAGAATATCCCAATGTATAACATTATTAATCAGAAACCCGAGTTATTGGATTTTCTCAATCATCCATTGGATTATGATTATGGGGATGTATTCATTTAAATGCTAGGGAGGTTTGATAAATCTATGAGCAAAGTATTATTTAGTTCAGAATCAGTAAGCGAAGGTCATCCAGATAAGCTGTGCGACCAGATTTCCGATGCGGTTTTGGATGATGTGCTTAGGCAAGATCCAAAAGGTCGGGTGGCTTGTGAAACCTATGTTACCATGGGCTTAGTTATTATCGGGGGCGAAATTACTACCTATGGTTATGTAGAGGTTCAGAAGCTTGTGCGCAACATAATAAAAGAGATTGGCTATACTCATGCGCAGTTCGGATTTGATTATAATACCTGCGCAATCATTAATGCTATTCATAGTCAATCACCTGATATTGCTCAAGGTGTAGATACCGGGGGAGCGGGTGACCAGGGAACAATGATTGGTTATGCTTGTTCTGAAACCCCAGAATTTATGCCTCTACCGATTATGTTGGCTCATAAACTGGTGATGCGCATGGCAGAGGCCAGGAGAAGCGGTATCTTAAACTATCTGGGTCCAGATGGAAAATCTCAGGTTAGCGTAGAATACGAAGATGGTAAGACATGCCGGGTAGATTCAGTTGTGCTTGCCTGTCAACATACTGATAAGATTCTCGACCAGAGCAAAAATAATATTACTGATCAAGCACGCGAGGAGATCATTGAGGTAGTTGCTCGTCCGGTATTAAAGGAATTGATTGACCAGGATACAAAATTTTATATTAATCAGACCGGGAAATTTCTCATTGGCGGTCCGCAGTCAGATACTGGAATGACCGGGAGGAAAATCATTGTTGATACCTATGGGGGAACAGTTCCTCACGGAGGGGGTGCATTCAGTGGTAAAGATCCAACTAAGGTTGACCGTTCGGCAACTTATATGGCGCGCTACATTGCCAAAAATATGGTAGCCGCTGGTCTGGCAGAAAGATGCTTACTGCAGTTAGCTTATGTTATTGGTAAGGCAGAGCCTCTTTCGATTATGCTTGATACGTTTGGTACTTCTCGGGTACCAGAGGAGAAAATAATTCAGGCGGTGAAGAAAAATTTCGAGCTTACACCTCAAGGGATAATTAAGACCCTGGATCTATTAAAACCTATTTATCGAAAGACCGCCTGTTATGGGCATTTTGGTCGTCCAGAATTCAACTGGGAAAAGTTAGATAAGGTAAAGCAGCTACAGAAGGCATTATAGGGCTATTGGGGGCAAAGATGAAATACGATATTAAAGATCTAAGGTTAGCCGGTAAGGGAAAATTAAGAATTGAGTGGGCAGGCAATAATATGCCGGTTTTAGGGCTAATCGGTAAGCGCTTTAAAGCTGATAAACCCTTAAGAGGAATTAATGTTGCTGCCTGTTTGCATATAACCACAGAGACTGCGATTTTAGCCGAGGTTTTGAAACAAGGAGGGGCGAATCTGGCACTCTGCGCTTCTAATCCCTTATCTACTCAGGATGATGTTGCGGCAAGTTTAGTAAAACATTCTCGGATTCCTGTATTTGCCATTAAGGGAGAAGATAACAAGACCTATTATCGTCATATAAAGTCAGTACTCGCAACTAAGCCAGTGATTACCCTGGATGATGGTGCGGACTTAGTCTCCACATTACATAAGAGTTCTTCATTAAGCAAGATAATCGGGGGAACCGAGGAGACAACCACTGGCGTAATAAGGCTGCGCGCTTTGGAAAGGCAAGACAGATTAGGATACCCGATAATCGCGGTCAATGATGCTAATACAAAACATCTGTTTGATAACCGTTATGGTACAGGGCAGTCAACCATTGATGGGATAATTCGGGCGACCAACAAGTTATTGGCTGGCTCAAGCTTCGTAGTCTGTGGTTATGGATTTTGTGGCCGTGGCGTAGCCATGCGCGCCAAGGGAATGGGCGCAAATGTAATAGTGACTGAAACCGGTCCTTTACGTGCTTTAGAGGCGGTAATGGATGGTTTTCGTGTTTTACCCTTGATTGAAGCAGCCAAGCAGGGAGATATATTCGTTACAGTAACCGGCGATAGGGATGTTATTGGCCGGAGACACTTTTTATTAATGAAGGATGGCGCAATCCTGGCTAATGCTGGGCATTTTAATGTGGAAATAGACTTGATTTCCCTTTCCCGCATTACCAAGAAGAAAAGAAGTATACGAGGTTGTCTGGAGGAATATTGCTTGTTCAATGGTCGCCGAATCTAC
>JASFIK010000080.1:0-6310 GCA_050122705.1 Candidatus Omnitrophota bacterium
AAGTATATTAGTGAAATTGGCTAAGTTAAGGGTGGACTATCGCCAAATCAAAGATATCTTTCTTACCCATAGCCACCCTGACCATATATATGGACTGGTTTCTTTATTACACTCCCGCTATAAATTAAATGACCAGATAAATATTTTTGCTCACCCAAAAACAATAAAGTTAGTTAAGTCCTTAAGAAAGCTCTTTGGTTTAGAAGATACAGCCAAATATCCGAAGATAATCTATCAGCCGGTTGGATTTAGCAGTAAAAGGCGATTTTTTGATTCTGATTATATGCTTGCTTTCGCATTTAGGGTAAAACACAGTCCTGAATCTCTGGGGTTAAGGTTCTTTTTTAAAAAAAGGAGGATCAGTCTGGTTTACTGTAGTGACACAGCCAGAAGCAAAAACTTGATTAGGGCTGCAAGGAGTTGCGATTATTTAATCCATGACTGTTTTGCTCCCTCCAGATTCTTCAGGAAATACCCTCAGCTTGCCAGGATGCACACCTCAAGCTTAAGCCTGGGTAGAATAGCCAGCCAGATAAATCCCCGGGTATTGATTCCCATTCATTTTACCTCTGAGGTCAAATATTCCTTTCGCACGGTAATAAACGAAATAAAGAAAAACTTCTCTGGCAGGGTAATCCTACCCCACGATTTAGATACCTTGAGGTTAATTTAGCAAGAGCCCGCCTTTAGGGGAGCCTTAGCATTTATAAAAAGGCTTAAAAATTTTACTTGACAAATGATACTAATGTGGTATCATTAGTAGAGTGATGACAAAATGAAATTAATTACCCGAGATACTGATTATGCGATTAGGGCCTTGCTGTTTATCGCCAAAGAGAAGCAAGAGATAGTCTCTGTAAGTCGGTTAGTTAAGAGTTTAGAAATACCCCGGCCGTTTTTGAGGAAGATACTGCAGCGCTTAAATAAGAAAGGATTACTTAATTCATATAAAGGACAGGGAGGGGGTTTTAGTTTAAGGGTTGCTGCGGATAGAATATTCCTGCTTGATTTAATCGAGATATTTCAGGGGCGAATGAAACTAAATGAGTGTGTGTTTAAGAAGAGGATTTGCCCAAATATTAAGACTTGTAAGTTAAAGAAAAAAATAGATAGCATTCAAAGATACATTATTTCTGAGTTAGGCGGCATTACCTTAACATCACTCTTTAAAAAATAAACACGGGTTAATAATGAATAAAAGAAAAATTATAAAAATTGAGCAAGATAAATGTAATGGCTGTGGGCTTTGTATTCCTAACTGCCCAGAAGGGGCACTTCAGGTTATAGACGGCAAAGCAAGGCTAATCAGCGATTTATTCTGCGATGGGCTGGGCGCTTGTATTGGTCATTGTCCTGAAGGTGCAATTACCATAGAAGAGAGAGAAGCAGGGGAATATGAGGAAGCAAAGGTTATGGAGAATGTTGTAAAACAAGGAAGTAATGTAATCAAAGCGCACCTTTTACACCTTAAAGAACATAATCAGCAAGATTATCTTAAACAGGCAATTAATTTCTTAAACCAGAAAAAAATAGCGGTTCCAGATCTAGAATCAATGCAACATAAGCATACTCATCTGCCTGTTGACCATAAGGATACACCTGGAGCTTCAGGCTGTCCTAGTTTAAAAGTCATGGATTACAGAGGCGAGCAAAAGCCAATTAAGCAAGATAAGCCTGTTTCTGGAGGCATATCCCAACTTAGGCAATGGCCGGTCCAGATAAAGCTGATTCCTGTATTTGCTCCTTATCTAAAGGATGCGGACTTATTAATTGCCGCAGATTGCGTTCCCTTTGCCTATGCTGATTTTTATCAACAATTATTAAGGGATAAGATTTTACTCGTAGGTTGTCCTAAATTGGATGATATTAAGCTTTATCAAAATAAGATAACCCAGATTTTAAAGCAAAACAATATAAAATCAATTACCTGCGCGCATATGGAGGTGCCTTGTTGTTTTGGGTTGGTGAACATGGTCAAACAAGCGATCTCTGCTTCGGGCAAAGATATACCGTTGGATGAGATTACCATCAGCATAAAGGGTGAGAGGTTAAAATGATTCCTAAATGCCCTGGTCAGGACAGCAGGAACATAAAAAGTGAAATTCTCAAGTGCCCGGATTGTGGTTATACCATAGAGATTTTTTCTGATGAGATAAAGGTCAGGTGTCCCAAGTGTAAAGCCTTGGCTTGCCGGGAAAGATTGCCGTCATGTGTTGATTGGTGTAAGGCAGCCCGTGAATGTATTGGCGAAGATAAATGGAAGCAGCTAAAAGGAGGAGGTTGATGTTTTGCTATCAATGTGAACAGACAGTAGGTGGAACTGGATGTAGGAAAATAGGTGTGTGTGGTAAAAACGAAGACATCCAAAGTCTTCAGGATATATTGCTCTTTGGTTTAAAGGGTATGGCTGCTTATGCTTATCACGCCAGGGAATTGGGCGCAAGAGATGAACAAGTCGATGCATTTATGCACCAGGCTCTATTTAAGACAGTAACCAATGTAAGTTTTGACCTGAATCAGCATGTTGAAATGGTTTTAAAGTGTGGGGGAGTGAATCTAAAAACTATGGAACTACTTGATAATGCGCACACCGAAAGATTCGGGAATCCAGTACCCACCGAGGTGGATACAGGCACTAAAAATGGGTCAGGTATCTTAGTTACCGGCCATGATTTATTGTGTCTTTATGAGCTCTTGAAGCAGAGCGAAGGCAAAGGGATTAATATTTATACCCATTCTGAAATGCTTCCCGCACACGGCTATCCTGAATTAAAAAGGTTTAAACACTTAGCAGGTAATTATGGAGGTGCCTGGCAGGAGCAGAAGAAAGAATTTGATGCTTTTTGCGGAGCGATTTTGGCAACCACAAACTGCGTACTTATTCCTCCGGAAAATACCTATATTGACAGGCTGTTTACAACCGGGATTACTGGTATCCCTGGAGCAACTCATATAAAAGGCAATGATTTTTCACAGCTTATCAAAAGAGCAAAATCATTACCGCCTTTGGCGGAAAGCAAAGGCAGGAAAATAATTACTGGTTTTCACCATACGGCGATTATTGGCCTGGCAGATAAAATAATCGATGCAGTTAAATCAGGCAAAATTAGGCGTTTCTTCTTAATCGGAGGTTGTGATGGAGCAAAACCAGGAAGGAATTATTATACTGAATTTGCCGAGAGGGTTCCCAAGGATTGCGTTATTCTCACCCTTGCGTGCGGTAAATACCGGTTTAATAAACTAGATTTCGGGGATATTGCTGGTATTCCACGGCTAATAGATATTGGTCAGTGTAATAACGCCTATTCAGCCATACAGGTAGCACTCGCCTTAGCTAAGGCATTTGATTGTAGCGTGAATGATTTACCCTTGTCAATTGTTCTATCCTGGTTTGAGCAAAAGGCAGTGGCGATATTGCTAACCCTATTTCATCTTGGGATAAAGGGGATTCGCATTGGACCTACGCCACCAGCCTTTGTAACACCGAACGTATTTAAAGTGCTTCAGGATTCATTTGATTTGAAGTTAATCACTACCCCTGAGGCAGACCTTAAGTCGATATTGGGATAATCTTAAGATAACAGGAATTAAAATGGCAAAAGACCCGATATGTGGAATGAATGTAAATGAGAGAAGCGCCTTAAGCCTGAAAAAAGACGGCAAATCTTATTACTTTTGTAGCCAGCATTGCCTGAAGACCTTTGCCCAACAGAATAATATTAGCGATAAGGAGATATCTTCTTGTTTAATTCAACCCCGCACAAAATGGTATAAAAATAAGACAGTTATAGTTATCTCTATTTTAACCACTTTGGTTATTTCATCATATATTGCACCTGTTTTAGAACCCTTTAGAGAATCACTATTGATGTATATTAACAGAATCTGGTGGGCTATTTTGCTGGGATTATTTTTAGGGGGAGTGATAGATCATTTTATCCCCCGTGAGTATGTTTCGCATATCCTGGCTAGGCCCGAGAAGAAAACCATATTCTATTCTGTAATCCTGGGTTTTTTTATGAGTGCTTGCAGTCACGGGATCCTGGCTCTTTCAATTGAATTGCACAAAAAAGGGGCATCAAATCCTGCAGTAATAGCCTTTTTATTAGCCAGTCCTTGGGCAAATTTTCCTCTCACTGTGTTGCTCATCGGATTCTTTGGGCTAAAGGCTTTGTATATTATTGCCTGTGCCTTGGTAATTGCGATTATTACTGGTTTTATCTATCAGTTCTTAGAGTCAAGGCAGCTCATAGAAAGTAACAATAATATTAAACAGCCGCAAGTGGGTTTTTCTATATTCAAGAATTTAAAAGCCAGGATTAAGTCATACCGGTTTAGCCCCAAACAGGTAGCTCAAGATGCAAGGGATGTACTTTCTGGTTCAATTTCATTAGCTAATATGGTATTATGGTGGATGCTTATAGGTATAGGTTTAGCTAGCCTGGCAGCTGCTTATATACCATCAGATATATTTAGCCAGTACATGGGCCCTACGCTTCTAGGGCTTTTGGTTACCTTAATCATTGCCACTATTCTGGAGGTTTGCTCTGAGGGCACAGCGCCATTGGCTTTTGAGATATATAGGCAAACTGGGGCTCTGGGCAACGTATTTGTCTTCTTAATGGCTGGCGTGGTTACTGACTATACTGAGATAGGTCTTTTGTGGCTTAGGGTTGGCAGGAGAGTAGCTATCTGGCTTCCCATAATTACTGTACCACAAGTAGTAGCCTTGGGCATATTGGCAAATGCAATATTATAGGCTTTCCTGATAGCAGAGGTATTCGTTAAAGGAGGTATTTTAAATGATACTAATATGGATTTTATCAGCCACAATACTGGTTAGTCTTATCTCATTAGTCGGGATAGCTACCTTCGGGATAAAGACAAAAATCTTTGACCGGATATTGGTTTTATTAGTCGGGTTTGCAGCAGGTGGGTTAATCGGGGGTGCTTTCCTACATCTTCTGCCTGAGGCAATCGAGCAATGTAGGTGTGATGCAGTATTCTTCTTTGCCTTGATTGGTTTTACTATCTTTTTCTTGATGGAAAGGTATCTTTACTGGAGGCACTGTCATAACGGCGTTTGTGATATACACACATTTACCTATTTGAATTTAATTGGTGACGGAGTGCATAACTTTACTGACGGACTAATTATCGCCGGCAGTTTTGTAGCTGATTTTAGGCTGGGTATAGTTACTACACTGGCAGTTATCTTTCATGAAATACCCCAGGAGATAGGAGATTTTGGAATTTTGGTCTACGGTGGCTTTAGCAAGCCCAAAGCACTCCTGTTTAATTTTATATGTGCGCTGAGTGCGATATTGGGTGCAATCATAGGATATATTTTATCTAATATTACCGAAAACATTTCCTTATTCCTGATTTCATTTACCGCAGGCGGTTTTATATACATTGCTGCTTCTGATTTAATTCCTGAACTGCATAAGCAGAAGAACGTCAGAAGGGCAAATATCGCTTTCTTGACTTTTATCTTGGGACTTTTGTTTATGTCATTACTTAAGTTTGCGGGATAGTCAAATCAAGCTAAGACTTAGGCTTACTAACGTTGCCTGAGTTAAGCGCTTATTAAACATGGGATATGCTACAGCTTTATCAAAATCCTGGTTTGAATTAGAGGCTCTTGCTAAGGATAAAAAGATTTCTCTTCGCTTTTTATCCGATGAATATTGTGTGGATTTAGAGAATAAGCGGGTTATGTCATTGTCGTGCAATACCCCGCTGAAGGACTATCTTAGCATTCTAATATTACACTATTTGATACAGAAGCTTAAGGGTTTGCCTGCGATAAGCGGGGAATGGGTTTCTTTCAAGCAATTAGCAGGCGGCCAGGGTTATTATTCGGCATTTAAAAAACGGGTGATTGAGCCAATTATGAGAAAATACGGCGCTCATCCTGAATCTCTGCTCCAGGCAGTCCAGCGCTATAGAGCCAAGCGGGCTCAATTAGCAGATTCAAGTATTGTTTTAGATGTTTGTGATAATGTTTTGGTTCTGATTACACTTTGGCATGGCGATGAGGAATTCGGGCCTGAGGCCAATGTTCTTTTTGATAAAAGTATACAGGATATCTTTTGCACAGAGGATGTGGTTATTTTGGCTGAATTCATAGCACGCAGTATTTAAGACAAATGATGAATGAGTTAGAGTTAAAAATAAAGCAAATAATCCCTCGCACGCATAATATAAAGAGTTTTCAATTCCGGGTAAAGGGGCGAGTTGATTTTAAGCCAGGGCAATTCTTACAAGCATCAATTATGGTTAGGGATAAGCAAGAGAATCGTTATCT
>JASFIK010000081.1:0-6182 GCA_050122705.1 Candidatus Omnitrophota bacterium
GCCTTCTTTACACACATCTACCTTTACGCCCCCAAAATCTTGCACCAGCATTTCCTTTTTACATACCGGACATTTCATGGGTATCCTCCTTATCATTCCATCTGACCCGCAAATATCGACCCCCCCGGGGGGGCCTAACAACTAATTACGGCGATAAGTTGCTCATTATTTTAGGCACTGCGGAACAGGGATCGGGGTTCATTCGTTTAGCTCTCTAAACTTGTCGCCGGCATCATATTTAAACCAATTCCACCAAAATAATCTCTCGACACTCTCCAGCCACTTCTTTTCTCTACCCTTTAGAAAGTAATTCACTTCACCGCCATCAAGCCATATACCTCTACATTTTATACATGCATCTACAGTAATATTTCGACCTCCAATCTTACCAGTTATCCTACGCATAGGAACTTTACATCTTGGACAAAGTCCGCCCTTTTCATTTAACTGCTTATATATTTTAGGGTCATTTATATAAGAACCGATTGTCTTTCTACTTGATTTTTCCCGTTGTAATTTCCTTAACTCAGCTTTATCAAACCAGATTCCTCTACAAACCCAGCATTTGTCTAGCACTAAAGCTGCGGTTTTCTTTTGACTTCTTATGGTTGCTGTAATCATGGTTCCTGCGCCCCGACCAACTTGAGGTTTAGCATGCATATATTCTACCCCATATTTTTTTATCCGTAGAGGTTTTAATTTACCAATGCATTTCGGACAATCCATCATATCCTCCTTTCTGAATAATATATTGGCGGCGAATGTTCAAATCCAATAACTAGTGGCGGCGACTGGATTTGAACCAGTGACATAACGGGTATGAGCCGTTCGCTCTGCCAGACTGAGCTACGCCGCCGTAATGTCAAAATAGTCAACACAAAAATAAAACCTGCTATTTCTTCCTGTAGGCCTGCAGGAATGAATCACAGTAGATTTGCTTGTTTAGGATTAGCTCGGCAGTGATTAAAGAGTCCATTAATTCTTTATCGAGCGGGTCCAATATTGCCGCATCTAATCCACTGACAATTGCCATGATTAAGAATGTGCGGTTAATTAGACTTCTCTCTTTTGCGCCCTGAGATACGTTACTTAAGCCAACCACTGTCTTGGGAGGGGGTTGGGAGATGATCTTAAATTCTGTGAGCACCTGCAGGGTAGCTTCCAGTTGAGCCTGGGCAACATTAACCGGTAATACCACCGGATCAATATAAAGCTCATCAAGCGAAAATCCCTTTTCCTGACAATCCGCAACAATCGTTGCTGCCAGCTCCAGGCGCCGGTCTTTATCCTGAGGCACTCCCTTTTTATCCAGTGTTAAAGCAATCAATCCGGTTTTATATTTTAAGGCAAGTGGTACCAGAATATCTAATTTTGCCTTATCTGCGGAGGTAGAATTAATCATTGCCTTATTTTTAATTATCTTTAACCCCTCCTCAATAGCGTTGGGTTTTGTGCTATCCAAACATAGGATCTTATCAGTAACCTCCTGAACTGCCTGAACCAGCCAGGGCATATCTGATTCCGGATTGCGAGAAGCCGGGCCGCAATTTAAATCCAGGGCGCTACAGCCTGCATTTACCTGTTCCTTGGCAAAACGCTGAATTACCGATTTATCTTTATTCTTTATCGCCTGCCCCACTTCCTTGTACATTCCATTGATTAACTCACCGATAATAAACATCTTCACCTGCTCCTGTTTATCTCTATTTCTTATAACTCTTTTGAATATATTTTCTTACGCAATCTACTGCCTGAGGGTGACGCATAACCAAAATATCTGCACCAGCCTGTAATAGAGTTACTGCGGTAGTTGCCTCCCAAGCAATGCCCCGTTCTTTTTGAGGACCCCATTGAGGAAATTCGCTCTCACTTGCCTTTGCCTCTTTGGCTCGCCAGGCCTCTTGGCCAACTAAGCAGAAAAACGGCATTGCCACCATTCTGTCTCCGGATAAAGCAGACAGTCGCGCGCGTTCCATTATTGAATAAGCGTATTCCAGTCCATAGCCCAATGCCCCGGTAGTAGGATTAATTACGATCCTCTCTGCCGGCATACCCATATCAGAAATCAGGATATTCAGTTGCTTGGCAATATTAATATCAATCGGTGATTGGGCAATGATATTATGCTCATCAGCCAGTGCTGCCACAGTCAATGTCCGGTAATTCTCCTGGGTGGCTTCACCGACTAAACAATTCCGACCATGCGCCTCTTGGCAACAAACCGGCAGAATCTCATTATCCTTAGCCTCATCACCGCAGCCTAAGATAATCAACGGCACATCTATATTTTTCAAAATCTCGGCTACCAGCTTTTTCTCCTCGTCTTTGGATTTATTTGCGAAGTCAGGATGAGCCCCCTGTAACTTTAAGCAGATTAGCTCTGCCCGATATTTATCTATACACATCCTCACCCATTCTAGGGTCTTTTCCAATGCCCCCTCATAAGCATGCGCCAATTCCTCCGGCCAATCCGCAGGCATTATATCCCAAACCTCAAAGGCAATACGTGGCGGGTTAGGAATCTTGGCCTCTTTAAATAAAAACGGTAAACCCTCTTGCCCGCCTACCTTTACTGCCTTCGGCCCCTGACCAATCTCAACCTGATTAATCTTACCTGACCATTTCTGATAAACTAATTCTTGTGGCATCTCTATATTTTTAGATTGGTGAATCTGGCGCTATCGGTATGAGGGAAAAACATAGCTGCAATATATTCGCTCATATAACTGGATTCAGCCGACAGCTCAAAATAAGTAACCTTGCGCGCAATCTGCTTAATCTGCTGCATTGCTTCATAGGAAAGCAAAACCTCGCGCGCTCCGGATAACGAACTATTCCCAACAAAGATAAACCGCTTTCGCTCAATGTCGGGTAACAATCCTATCTCTATGGCATTCTCAATATCAATATATGTTCCGAAGCCTCCGGCAATAAATATCTTCCTAACATCATTAAATTCTAAATCCACTTGCCTGATTAAAATTGAGGCAGCGGCAAATATCGCTGCCTTGGCGCGCTTTATATTTTCAATATCTGCCTCGGTAATCACAATATCAGAATTGGTTGCTGATCCATCGCTGGAGACGATAACAAATTCATCACCGAACTCGCCCCTACGCAAGCGAGGATTTTTAATTTGGTTGAATTTACCCTCTTTATTAATTAATCCGGCCTTAAGCATCTGGGCAACAATATTAATGTATCCTGAACCACAGATACCCAGTGCGGCGGTATCTTGGATAACCGAAAAATCTAAGGCGAAGTTTTTGGGATTTATTTTTACCTTCTGGATTGCCCCTCTGGCTGCCCGCGTACCGCAACTCAATCCGCTTCCCTCAAAGGCAGGCCCTGCAGAAGCAGCGGTGCTAATCAAAAATTCTCGGTTACCCAAAACAATTTCACCGTTTGTGCCAATATCTATTAACAGACAAGGCTGCTCCTCCTTATCTATGCCGCAGGATAAAATACCGGCACAAATATCCCCTCCCACATAGCTGGAGATACCCGGAATGCACGACAGCAGCCCGCGCGGATTTATCTTTATCCCTGCCTCAGCCGAACGGATAGTAGGTACGAAGTTGGCGGTAGGTACATACGGATCTTTTCTGATATAGGTCGGGTCAACCCTAAGCAAAAGATGTACCATCGTGGTATTACCCGCACACAAGATACAATTCACATCATTAAGGTCAACGCTGTTTTCCTTAACCAATCCCTTAATCATCTCATTCATCGAATCAATGACTGCATGATGCAATTTCTCCAAGCCATCCTCTTCACGGGCATAGATAATCCGGGTAATAATATCACTGCCAAAACTGGCCTGCTTATTATAAGTTAACTTTGTTCCCAGGATTTGTTTTGTGTTTAAATCAACCAGCTGGGCAGAAATGGTGGTTGTCCCAATATCAAAACAAAGCCCATAATTTTTGCTTGAGGTATCTCCTGGCTCAACCAAGACAATCTCGGTTGTGCCATTTCTTTTCCCTAAGGTAACAGTAACCTTCCAGTCTGAATCGCGCAGCAATTTACCGAGTCTGCGGATATTGACCAAGCCAGACTGCATTATCGGCACATTATCAATTTGGCGAATTGCCCGATATAATCTTTCCAAATCACTTATCCGGTCAATCTGATTAGGATGCGGCAATTCTAAATATAATTTTGTCGCCAGGGGGGAATGGAGAAAAATCCCCTCCTTTAAAATTGATTTTGCTGGCTCAACCTCTTCGGCCTTAGAATAAAGACCCTTTAACCTTAAATCAATCTCTTCCTGGGTTAGCTTGTCTAATTCTAATCTTGATTCAGGAGGAATTAAAACCTCCAGGTCGCTCTGAACCATGGTCTGACAAGCAAGATAGTAACCCTGCCTTCTTTGTTCTGGGCTAAGCCTGCCGGAATGTTGAGTAGTAACTTCGCCTTTTTTTAGAATTATCTTACACCTGCCGCACACGCCATCCCCACCACAACTAGAGTTAATATATATATGCGCTGAGATGGCTGCTGCCAGTATTGTTTTACCCTTTTGGATCATCACAATCTTATCATCCGGATAAAATGTCACTTTGAACTTTTCCATATTTAAGCCTAGGTATTATTGTAGATTCTTTAAAAAACCAGGGATTCCCGAAGCCTCCTTTGGACCAACCACAACCTGCCAACCAGATTTTTCCTCAAGGTCGCCGCTCATCACCGCCACATAACCCGGGATAATCAAGCGTTGATGAGAAACCTTGTCTTTAATCCCCAGTTTTTGCAATGAGGCGGCGATTGTCTCAGCGGTAAATTTCTCTGCTGCCCAAGCAGTTAACACAGACATACCCTCAGTATCCGCAGCAATAATATAGGAAGGAATCTTGCTTGCCTCCACCTCTCCCAGGACAGTATAATAAGTCAGGGAAAAATTAGTGGTTATCAAAACCGGAGATTTATCATTAGTATTGCCCACAGGATAAATCTTGGATTCAACCTGTAAGGGCTTCTGCGGATCAGTGTAAATATTCTGCCTTAAGGTAAGTAAGGCCAAAGCCTCCCAAAGTTGACTTCCCTTGATTAAAACAATACCTGCGTATTTAGCAATAAAGGTAGCGGCCTCAAGAGCTTCCTGAAAAAGATTATCGCTGCCTTCTACGATTACCAAAGGAGGAAATCCGAGACTGCGCTCAGAGCGATGCAGGCTTAAGCGCCTCATCTGAGTCAAGTCCCAGATTTTTTCCGATATATCCTTTTTGCCTGTATCTAAAACCAAATCCTCTATTCCCTGATTAATTAATTTTTTGGTAATCTCAGGTATGCTGTCTAAATCCGGGGAATTGACTGCAAGCGGCACTTTAAAATCAAGCGCCAATTGGCTGAAAGCCTGATAATTATCTTTGTTCAGGCAATAGATTAACGGCTTCCCAGAAGAAGTAATCTCTAAAGCCTGCTTTTGCGCTCCGGAGTCATTACTCATCAGTACCAAGCACAAGCCAGTATGCTCTTTAACCAGTTTAACTACTTGAACAAATCTAGCTGCCTCTTTATTTTGCCTTATGGCAACCAGATTAGGCCGCAATTCAGCTCCGATGCGCTCGAAACTCAAGGCATTAATCTTGTTAACCGCCTTTAAAATTTCATCGTCCTTTAGATTGTCCTCAATGATAAAGCCTAAACCACAGGGATGATGGAATTTTTCTTCGTGCCGAAACATCACTGTTTCATTGCCAACCTCTAATTTATTATCCCCTTCCCCAATAGCCACCAGCTTTATCGGAGGACGGCCTGCTGCCTCCAGGGTACGCTTGGCATCATCTGATAAATAAGGGCACTTCTCTGGCTGAATCTGCCTCTTGGCTAAAAGCATAGCAAAGGCAAGGCAGGTAACTGAACCGCATTCCCGGCAATTTGTCTTAGGTAAAAGTTTATATATATCTAAACCAGAGAGAGCCATTGTTTAATCATTAGTTTATTAATTTTAGATTAAATAGCTTAGCATAACTTTTAAGATTATAAAGCCTTTTTGCTAAAATCTCCGCATCCTGATGAGTCTTTGCCTGGCTTAACCTGTGAATAAGCTGAGGCCTCAATCTTAAAATAGCCCTTTTTTGATTAAGGCGATTATTAAATTCTATTTTAATTTCCGAGCCATTTAATTTTGCGATATTGCCCTTACCATAGGTTGCTCCGGTAGAAAGCTGTAAGCC
>JASFIK010000082.1:0-6131 GCA_050122705.1 Candidatus Omnitrophota bacterium
GATTATCATTGGCTTAGCAATTATTGAATATGCGGTGAATCTATTTTTCATCCTGGTGGGTTATCGTATGCATGGCCGGGCACCGATATTGGCTAGGGATCAAGAGATTCTGAATATGGTTGATCCGTTAGTGCAGGCCTTAGTACTTACCGCTATTGTTATTGGCCTGGCAACCACTGCCTTAATTGTTGCCATTGCCATAAGAATCTATGAGAAATACGGCACCTTTGATATTACCAAGATTAAGAAATTAAGGGGATAGTAGAAAAAGATGTTACCTTTATTTGTCGCCATTCCATTAGCAGCAGCATTTATCATTTCGCTGATAGGTAAGACTTATCGTCGAGCAGGCGATATCCTGGCCAATTTAGCCAGTCTCGGGCTGATGATTCTGTCTTTGTTGGCATTTTTTAGCCTGAATTCTCAAGCGGGGAATGTTTTAGTCTATAAAGTGGGTGGCTGGATTCCGCCAATTGGAATCTGTATGGTTCTAGATGGCCTATCTAGCTTTATGTTAGTTGCCTTGAATCTGGTCTCGTGTCTGGTGACTATTTATTCCATAAGTTATATGGAAAAATATACTTCTAAATACAGATTCTATACCCTGTTTATGCTCATGCTTGCAGGGATGAATGGAGTAATTATTTCGGGAGATATGTTTAATCTGTTTGTGTTCCTGGAGATTGCCTCAATTGCCAGTTATGCCTTAGTTGCCTTTGGCACAGAATCAGAGGAGTTAGAGGCGTCATTTAAGTATGCGATTATGGGCTCAGTTGCCTCAAGCTTTATCCTTTTGGGTATTGCCCTTCTTTATGGATTTACCTCTTCCTTAAACATGGCAGATATATCAGCGGCTTTGGTAGCAAGGGGTGATTCTAATATTATTAGTTTTATTAGTGTATTATTCTTGATGGGTTTTGGCTTAAAAGCAGCAATTGTGCCTTTTCATGCCTGGCTTCCTGATGCGCATCCCTCAGCGCCAGCCCCAATTTCAGCAATGCTCTCCGGCGTATTTATAAAAACCTTAGGTGTCTATGCCCTGAGTAGGATTTTCTTTAATGTCTTAGGGGCTACTCCAACCTTGCTACATCTTTTGATAATTTTAGGCATTATCTCAATGAGCGCTGGTGCATTCTTGGCAATCGGACAGAGGGATATTAAGCGGATGCTCGCTTATTCAAGCATCAGCCAAATTGGTTATATCATCTTTGCTATTGGCATCGGAACCCCATTAGCTATCCTGGGTGGGTTATTCCACTTAATTAATCATGCAATATTTAAGTCTTTGCTCTTTTTAAATTCAGGGGCAATAGAATATTCTACTAAGACCCGAGACCTAGGCCAGATGGGCGGCCTTAATAAATGCCTGCCAGTTACCGGCTATACCAGTTTAGTGGGTTCAATGTCTATCTCCGGCATTCCCCCTTTAAGCGGATTCTGGAGTAAACTGATAATCATTATTGCCGCAATCCAGGCAGGATATATTGGCTTTGCAGCCATTGCTATATTAATCAGTATATTAACCCTGGCTTATTATTTGAAGTTGCAAAGGGAGGCCTTTTTCGGAGAATTGAATAAGAGATGGGGAAAGGTAAAGCAAGTACCATTTTCCATGAGATTGTCTATGGTTATGTTAGCAATCTTGTGTATCATTGCCGGATTAATTTTAATTCCTTCCTTGCAGGGATTTCTTAAACAGGCAGTTGATGTTATTTTAGTTGGTAAACAATATGCAAATATTGTGCTGGGAGCTGTTCAATAATGAAAAGTAGGATAATCTTATTCTTTCTTGGATTATTAGTTTGGTTGGGCTTATGCTGGCCGATAAACTTACCACATATACTGGTAGGGATTTTAGTAGCCGGATTTGTCTCGTTTATGACTGGGGATTTGTTTGTAAAAAGGCCGTATGTATTCAAGCATGCCAGCCGCTATCTCTGGTTTATCTATTATTTACCGATGTTTATCTGGGAGTGTGTTAAGGCAAACATTGACGTTGCCTACAGAGTTATTCATCCTAATCGGCCGATTAATCCGGGAATTGTTAAGGTAAAGACCAGCCTTAAGTCTGATACTGGCCTTACCTTTCTGGCTAATTCAATTACCCTAACCCCAGGAACATTAAGTGTAGATATAGATGAGCAGGGAGGTTTCTTATATATTCACTGGATTGATGTTATGGATAAGGATATCGAAAGAGCAAGTCAATTGATTGTGCAGAGGTTTGAGCGGATACTAAGAAAAATATTTGAGTGATTTTATAATGAAACAAATACGCTGGTTTACAGGACTATTAGTTATTTTGGCTATTCTGTGGATAAGTTTCTTAAATCCGCTTAGTTCACTCTTGGAATGGCAGTCTCCTTTATTGGGAAGGGCGTTTAACGTCCTTATGCTCTGTGGTTTATTCTGTCTCTGGCGTATCTTAAGGGGGCCCACTCCGGCAGACAGAATTGTGGCGATTGATATTTTAGGTATCCTGATTTTGGGCTTTTGCGCCATATTGGGAATTGCCACAGGCAGAGACTGGTATATAGATATCGGAATTGCCTGGGCGCTACAGAGTTTTATCTCAACCCTTGCCTTAGCCAAATATCTGGAGGGAAGAAACTTTGATGCATGAGTTAATCGCATACATCTTTATTATCATCGGGCTTGGCTTTGATTTCTTTGGATGCCTGGGTCTGGTTAGATTTCCTGATGTGTATAACCGGCTCCAGGCAGCAACCAAATCAGTTACCTTAGGGACTTGTAGTATTCTATTCGGGTTACTTATATTTAAGGGGTTTTCTGCTGCCGGCATAAAGGCATTTCTGTGTATAATATTTATTGTCTTGACTTCTCCTGTTGCTGCCCATGCATTAGCGCGTGGCGCGCACAAGGCAGGGGTAAAACTCTGGGAGGGAAGCGTGTGTGATAAGTACGCGGAGGATAAACAGTAGATTATTAAGAGATGAGATTACCTAGTCTGTTTCAATTTAGAATCTTAAAGGAAGCAATTAAGGCATTATTTACCGGTCCTTATACCAGTAGATTTCCTAAAGAGCCGCATGTGCCTTTCGAGCGTTTTCGGGGGAAGCCAGAGTTTAGCAAAGAAGACTGTGTTGGCTGTGGCGCATGCGTACAGGTTTGTCCAAGCGGTGCATTGAGCATGGAGGATAAAGGCGATAAAAGGATTTTACGAATACGCTGGGATATATGTATTTTCTGCGGGCAGTGCCAGGCGAATTGTTTGACTGAAAAGGGAATCACTCTTTCCCATGAATTTGACCTTGCTACCACTGAAAAAAGAGAAGAACTAAGGCAAGACATTGATAAAGAATTAGTACTCTGCCAGGATTGCAAAGAGATAATCGCTCCCTATGAGCAGATTCTCTGGGTAGCAAAAAGATTAGGACCACTTTTATTCTCTAATCCCTCCCTAATGCTTTTTTACCTTAAGACTCAACAACTTTCTATTGATCAGCCAGTTACCGGTTCAAAAGAAAAGGAATTTTTACGTGCTGACCGGATAAGAATTCTCTGTCCCCGCTGTCGCCGTGAGGCAGTAATTAAGTCATAGAGAAATAATACTTAATATGATATAATGTTATACATGACAAACAAACGATTTATCATTTGTTGTCTACTGGTCTTTTCTCTGCTTATTATTGGCTGCAGCCGAAAACAAGAAGATGCCGGACAATCGCCAGAATCCCTTTCAACTGAACTTACCCTACCGCAGATACCAAAGCTACCCCGTTCCTATAAACCAACTAATAAGGAGATTCAGATTGCCTTGCAGAATGCAGGGTTCTATAAGGGCAAGATTGATGGTGATATCGGGCCAATGAGTAAAAAGGCGATTTTAGAGTTTCAGGTCCAGAATAATCTTGAGGTTGACGGTAAGGTGGGGCCAAAAACCTGGGCAGTATTGAAGAAATATCTAGATACTCCTAATCAGGAGAAAGGTGAATGAGGCGAATATTTATTATCGGCTTATTATTGGGTTACTGTCTTGTTGTCTTGGCAGGTTGCGCTAGTTTAAAGCAGGGGATCAGGGGATTCTTGGGAATTTCTACTAAAGAGATTGAAAATGCCAGAGTTCAGGCAATTGTTAAGATTGTTGATTATGATTATGCCAGTTGCTATAAAATGGTTGAGGCGAGGTTAGCCGAAATCAAAAGTTATATATATACCAGGAGAGCTGATTTAATTGCGGTTTATATCAGCCAAACTGATACTACTCCGGCAGGAGTATTCTTTAGAGAGGTAGATAATCAAAAGACCGAAATTGCTATTGCCAGTCCTGCCTCTGATACCAAGGAATATCTGGCTGATAAGATTTTTTCTCTGTTTTTAAAGGAGCGATAGAGTTTCTATGCTTTATGCTATCTTAGGGATAATTCAAGGGTTAACTGAATTTTTGCCGGTAAGCTCATCAGGACACTTAGTTTTATTCAGCCATATCTTCAACATTGATAGAACTCAAATATTGCCGATAGTTATTGTCTGTCATCTAGGAACCCTTTTTGCCTTGGTATGTTTTTTTGCTCGGGATATTTGGAGGATAGCAAAGGATTTAGTAGTTGTCATTCAGATTCTCGTTGTTACCTTAATTACCGGAGTATTTGTTTTAGTCGGCAGAAAATTTTTTGAGCAATTATTCCAGAAACCAAGTTCTGTATGTTTAGCATTATTGATTACTGCAGTAATTTTAATATTAACCTACAGAGGCAAAAAAGAAGGAAGGGGTATACTTGCTTTGAATATTAAGGATGCAATATGGTTAGGCATAAGTCAGGGGATTGCAGTTATTCCTGGCATTTCCCGTTCAGGCATAACCATCTTTAGCCTCTTGGTCAGGGGGGTTGATCCACAAGCTGCGTTTAAGTTCTCATTTTTAGCAGGGATTCCGGCAATCTTGGGAATTTTTGTCTTAGAAGTAAAAGAGATTGGATTTGCCTTTAACAATAACCCAACGCATTTTTGGCTTGCCTTTGGAATGAGTTTTATCTTTGGCATACTCGGCCTTTTTATTTTAAAGCGAGTGGTTAAAAGATTGAAGCTGCATTATTTTGGTTATTATTTACTGCTTGCTTCGACTTTGGGTTTTATTTTTGTTAAGTGAAGCTACGGCTTAGCGAACGACAGTGAAGCTAAGTCGTTTAGCTGAACTTATCCCCCCTGCTTTCTTGCGAAAGCAAGAAGGGGGGGATCAATTCCCCCCACTGATTCGTTTTGCATTCGTCCCTAGAAATCGCAAGGCGATTTCAGGGACTTTAATCCCGGAAATGCTATGCATTTCGCGGGGCAACAGCGAATCAAAACGGTGGGGGTCATTGAGGAGCTTAATATGTTAGAGGAAAAGATTCTCAGCGATTATACACAGGCAATGAAAAGCAAAGACAAAGTAAAATCATCTATTTTGAGTTTCTTGCGTTCGAATCTGATGAATCAGGCAATTGAATTAAAAAAGAAATCCTTAGAGGATAAACAGGTAATTAGCACGATTAAAAAATTGGTAAAGCAACATCAGGACTCAATTGCTCAGTTTAAGCAAGGCAAACGAGACGATCTGGTTGCTAAAGAGAAACAGGAATTAGAGATTTTAAAGTCATATTTACCTCCTGAGCTTAGCCCGGATGAGCTGGAAAAAATTATTGATGAGGTAATCACTCAGGTTCAAGCCAAGGAGCCTAAGGATATGGGCAGGGTAATGAAGGAGGTAATGGCAAAGGTAGCCTCGCAGGCAGATGGAAAATTAGTGAGCGATTTGGTAAAACAGAAGCTGAGTCCCCCTAAGCTCGAGGATAAGCAAGAGGAGAAATAGATATGCTAAAGGTAGAGACTGGGAAGGCCTTTTAGCACCCCCGTAATACTATTGACAAAGCTGTAATTTATGTTATGCTGTTAAGCGTAATCTCGGTAAAAGACAAAGGCGTCTTATGTAGTAAGGTACTACAAGGGCGCTTTTTTATTTTAAATTTTAATTAAAAGGAGGCAAGGAGATGGAAGCAACAGTTCAGGTTGATGCAGAATTAGCAAAGAATTTAGGTCTCACACAAGAGGAGTTTGAAGAGATAAAAAAATTACTCAAAAGAGTCCCCAATTTTACAGAATTGGGTGTTTTTTCAGCGATGTGGTCAGAG
>JASFIK010000083.1:0-6130 GCA_050122705.1 Candidatus Omnitrophota bacterium
AGAGGAGCTAAAACAAACATCTAGCCAACAGGCAGAGCTCCAGGATAATCTGAAGCAAAAGGAGCAAATAATACAAAAATTACAAGAAGCCAACCTTACTATAAACAGGAAGTTTAAAGAGGCGCAAGATGAGATTCAAGGATTAAAAAAGGAAACTCAAACCCAAGGTGTAATCATTGCAGAACTTAAGAAAGATTACCAAATCAAAAAAAGCCAGGAAGAAGAAGCTGCGCCCCAAGTCGAAGAGGAGGATGAATTAGAACAAGAGCGGGAGAGAAAAAACGCAAAGTTAGCAGAGGTATTATTAAAAAATAAATTGATCGGCAAGGCGGCTTTAGAAAAAACACTCCAACTGCAGGAGAAATACGGAGGCAGTTTACTACAGTTTTTGTTTGTTAACAGAGAGGTGGATGA
Organism: Candidatus Omnitrophota bacterium; assembly: GCA_050122705.1. Lineage (GTDB taxonomy): Bacteria > Omnitrophota > Gorgyraeia > Gygaellales > JAHJCI01 > JASFIK01. Next base: position 415 of record JASFIK010000083.1, read on the forward strand.
AAACCAATTAGTTGAATGTATCTCAGATAAATTTGCAGTTCCCTACCTTCCTTTAGGTACGTATGATATTTCTAATGAGATAGTTGACCTGGTATCAATTGCCTTAGCAGAAAAGTATTGGATTTTGCCCATTGATAAAGTAGAAAATGATCTGATGTTGGTTATGGTTGATCCGTTCGATAATACAGCGATTAAAGAAATAGAGCAGTCAACTGGCTGTAAAGTAAAGGTATACATCGGCCTGCTTTCTGAAGTCGCAGAGAAGATTCAACGCCTATATAAGGTTAATATCAGGGGGCTGGACGCAGAAGGCAATCTAGTTTCTCCGCTCTTCATTAAAACAAATGAGTATAAAGGCAGAGAAAGAAGAAGGGCAGTCCGCTTTAAAGCAAGGCTTGATTTGAAGGTTGCTCACGATAATCAGGTTGCTATTTCAACCACAGAAGATATATGTTGGGATGGTTTTTCATTCAAGCTAAACCATGAAGTCCCGGTTTATTCAACGGTTACTATTCAATTAAGCCTGCCTGAATCCAAAGAAGGCAAAACACAATTACCGATAGCTGCGCTAGCGCAGGTGAGAAGATGCGCCTTGCTGGAAGACAATACATTTATGATTGGTGCCAGTTTCCTTAAAATATCAAAAGAGGATATCGTAACCATTATCAAGTATGCTTCTGTTAACAAAAACAGCAAAGAGATTGAAGTTCAAGAAGAATCAAATACCTTTCAAGAGCCCTCTGAGAAGATGGCCAATAATCTAGTGCAGACAAAATAATAGGTTCCAGTCATAAGCCAAGACTATATCCTGCCATTTAAACATGCCCTTGAACACTCTAAAATATCTTGCACATCTTTAATTTTTAAGCTAAAATAGGCAAGGTGAAATAAATACCTGCAGAATTAGCCGGTCTAAAAAAAGGAGCAAGAAACCATGCCTAATTTAAATTCAAAAGTGCATTTTGTCAGTTTGGGGGCAATATTTTTCTGGGTTTTCATTTTTTCTACTTTAGTCTTTGCTGATCAATCAGAAGGGCAAATCTTAATAGCCCAGGTTTCATCAAGAGAGCATTTGGATAGGGGGGATGAGTTCTATAAAAAGGGACTTTTGCAAGAGGCTGAAAAAGAATATCAACAAGCCTTAAATGTCGAAAAGAATGCCGCGATGAGGAAGAATATTATAGAAAAGCTTAATAATGCAAGAGAAATTAGGATGATGCTCGATATTGCTGACAAAAGTTGGGAAAGGGCGGAGAAGATCGCAGAACAACCTGAGAAATATAAAACGATGAAGGATCTGCAAAAAGAGATGCGCGAAGAAGAGCGTTTGCAGAGAATAGAAGAGAAAAGGAGATTGAAAGAAGAACGCAGGCAGGCAAAACTAAAAAAGGCAGAAGAGAAAAAGAAAGAAAAAGAAAGATTGCGCCAAGAAAGACTAAAAAAGGCAGAGGAATTGAAACAGAGAAACCTGGAACGTAAAGAACAAGCCCGCCAGGCGCGGCTAGAAGAGATAGAGAAGAACAAGCAAGAAAAAGAGGCAGCTCGTCAGGCACGCCTCCAGGAAATAGAAGCAGAAAAACAGCGAAAAGATACAGAGCGTCAAGCCAGGCTCAAGGCAATAGAAGAAGAGGAGCGACTAAGGGAACAGGAGCGTCAGGCAAAATTGGAAGAGAAAGCCAGACAAAAAGAAGAGAAGCTGAAACAAAAAGAAACAGCCCGCCAAGAACGCCTCCAGAAGATAGAAGAAAAAAAACAAGAGAAGGAGGTAGAGCGTCAAGAGAAGCTTAAGGTAATAGAAGAGAAAAAGAGACTTAAAGAACAAGAACGCCAGGCAAGATTGGAAGAAATAGCCAGAGAAAAAGAAGAGAGACTCAAAGAAATAGAAGAAAAGAAGCGGTTAAGGGAGCAAGAGCGAGAAGCTCGGCTGGAAGAGATAAAGAAGCAAAAAGAGGAGAGGCTTAAGCAAAAGGAAGCAGCCCGCCAGGCACGGATCCAGGAGTTAGAAAAGAAGAAGCAAGAAAAAGAGGCAGCTCACCAAGCCAGGCTCCAGGAAATACGGAAAATACGCGAAGAGAAACTGAAACAAAAGGAAAAGGCTCGTCAGGAATACCTCCAAAGGATAGAAGAGAAGAAGCAAGAGAAAGAAAGGCTACGTCAGGAAAAACTAAAAAAGGCAGAAGAGAAAAAGAAAGAAAAAGAAAGATTGCGCCAAGAGCAGCAAGAGGAACTTAAGCAGGAAGAACTTAAGCAGGAAGAACAACTCAAGGAACAAGAAGCTTTAGAGCTTCAAGAATTACTTGAGCAATAAGATTTCTTTTAGTTTAACATGCAATTCAGCCCATCATGCTAAAAGCAGGATGGGCTTTTTAATTAAATGCTAAAAGAGCAATCCTTTAATACTGGTTTCCTGAGCATTAATTATGCACAAAGCCATACTAATGGATCACCCCTTGTATTGCTCCATGGAATAATTTCGCGATGGCAATACTTCCTGCCTATAATACCCGGCCTTTCGCTAAGATGGAGTATATATGCATTAGACTTGCGTGGGCACGGCAAATCTGGCCGCGCTAAAGGACAATATCAACTTGAAAATTATGTTGACGATAGCATTGCTTTTATACAACATAAATTAACTAAGCCAGCAGTTATCTTTGGACATTCCGTAGGTGGGGCAATTGCGATTTTAATTGCCGCCAAAGTCCCTAAGGCAGCTAAGGCTATTGTGGTGGGAGATACACCGCTTTGTCTGGAGAGCCTACAAAAGGGGATTGATCCTAATCTTTTTGTTGCCTGGAAAAAGCTTGCCAGTTCAGGGTATTCAGTGAAGGAGTTAGCGGCCCGACTGGCAGACATACCATTATCAATGCATGGACAATCTAAACAAACGCGCTTGGGAGATCTTCCTGGCATGGATGCTGCCTTCCTTGAGTTTGAGGCAAAAAGCCTAAACCAGCTTGACCCTGAGGTACTTACCCCAATTATTGAGGGGTCAATGTTTGAGGGGTATAATAACAAGCAGCTGCTTCCTGCTGTTTCCTGTCCGGTGTTACTGGTACAAGGAAATCCTTTGCTAGGAGCTGCCATGACAGACGCAGATGTGCAAGGCGCATTATCACTCCTTCCTCAGGCCACCCACATTAGAATAGAAAATGCGGGCCATGAATTACATCTAAACCAGGCTCAATCGGTCTTAAGGGCAGTTACCTATTTCATTGAGTCCCTATAAATTGCCTCCGCTAAATTCCTTATCATTTTCAATATTCTGGTGGTATAATTAAACAAAATATATTTATTTAATTATGGGGATAAATTTAGAAGTATTAAAATTAACTATTGCATTGCACCTGTATAGCCTAAGGAATTTTCATTTTTCTCTGTTTAATCCGGTATTCTGGGCAGGTTTACTGCTATTATTCTTGCTATTATCATTAATTTGGAAGGCTAAGAAGGCGTTTTCTTTTTGTTTAATATTGGGTATTATTTTGTTGATTAATACAGAATTAGAAAATTACTTAATAGGTAAATTTGCTAAAACCGGAGAAATGTTTGATCCAGCAACATTCAGATTATTTCCACTTGCAATTATTGCATTTATATTCTTGGCTTATTTATTTTTAAGCAAAGATTAACCTTGGTTTGACCGTAAGGAGGCTTGATAATGCCAAAAGAGAACATTATTCCTATCCGAGGATACCTGCTCCACCTAACCCACTATGACCCACTATGGTACAGGCGTAAATCAAGAGAAAGCCCGATTGACCTTAATTTGGCTTTGGAAATCATAGATTCCTTGGCTGAATTAGGCTTTAACTTATTAATCATAGATTGTGCAGATGCCGTGCGTTACAAATCACATCCTGAATTAATGCGCAGGTATTCTATATCCAGGGCTACCCTAAGAAGGTTGGTAATGCGCGCTCAGGTAAATGACATTGAGGTAGTACCAAAATTAAATTTTTCGCAAAGCAGATATTATAAGCATAATTGCTGGCTGCGGCCTTATGATATGAATTTTGATACTGAGCAGTATTGGAGAATTGCCTTCGAGTTAATTGATGAACTGATTGCTATATGTCGGCCCAAACACTACTTTCATATCGGTATGGACGAAGACCACGAACGAGCCATTGCACAATACATTAAGGCTATTTTAAGACTGAGGCATGGATTAAGACAACGCAGTTTACGCACCATCATCTGGAATGATTCACCCCACAGGGGATTCGCAAAGGTACATGCAAGAAAGTCAATTGCCGCAGAGAAAAAGGTTCCTAAGGATATCGTGCAGATTATTTGGGATTATGGAAAGGTGCCGCCCAAACACATCCAGCGTCTAGTTGAAGAGGGTTTTGAGGTTTGGGGTGCGCCTGGCTGGAGCGCACAACACGCCTTTAATTGGAAACAAGCAATTCTGCGCTATGGAGGCAAAGGTTTAATCATGACAAGATGGATACCCTGCCGCCGCTCGAATCGTAGTAAACTGCTGCAGCTAATAGGAACCGCAGGACCCATTTTTAGCGCAAAATATATGTCGGCTGCGGAATCTCTATAAACCACTCTCTTAATCTTATGCAGAAAAAGCAAACCAAACAAGCCCTACACATGCAAGTGCGTATTGAGGATAACCTGGATAGCGCTGGGGAAGCATTTGCAGTAGAGATAATCCGGGCATTGCAATTCTGGCATAATCAACCACAAATCATTATACAGCTATGTACTGGAGAGAGTCCATTTATTGGCTATAGGAAGCTGGGTGGAGATAGGTTTCTTAGACAAAAAGGGAGTTATAATCCAGATGGGTTTGAAGCTATTCTGGATTCATGGAATAAACCCAAAACCCAAGCCTTTTTGAGAAAAAACCGGCTAAACCCAAAATTAAAGCCAAATATGAAAAAGATTTTAGTGTTTGCTATTGATGCAATCTTTCCTCAAAAGGGCAATGCCTACTTTGCTTTTGCTAATCTGCTTAATAATGTTTGTGATATCTGGGGTATACCTAATCAGAATCGCTACCTCTTTTATGGAGATATTTATGTGACTAAAGCAGGGGGCGAGTTTCAGGTTAGCAAGATACCGCAGAGAGAGTATGAGGAAATTATTAATAGCGTTAATAGCGATGGATTAAAGATCTTAGAATACCAGGCAAGGTGTATGATTACTGATGACAAAGAAGGCTTTCCCCTTAATTCATCCTTACAATTTAAAAACGGAGAGATATTTGCGAAAAGATTACAAAAAAATGGACAAGCAAATTTTCTGTTCCAAGAAGTAAAGATAAACCCGCTTAAGAGCGAACATATTCAATACCGGTATCTTGAAAGCATGCGTAATCAGGCATTAATGATGAATGAAAAGTTGCTAAGCCTAGGAGGGGCGCATATTACCTTATTGGGCGTAGGCCCATCCTATACAGGAGAGGGGCATATTGGCTTCTGCGAAAAGGATACGCCTGATAGGCAAACCTGTTTTATCCAAGCAATTAATGATTATGATGCAACCTTTCACATCGGCGCTATCCACGCTAAAGAATTCCATGGCTTTAAGAATCTGTTTGTTACGCTCAATAATTTAAGGCTGCCTAAATTTGGTTTTATAACCTATGGTCCGCATGAATTATTATACCGTCAGAAAAAAACTAAATTGGGTGCGGTTATCGTTATAGCAACGGGAAACCTAAAGAGCAGTTCTGTAGCAAAAGCGATTGAAGGTAACT